>JAADDU010000144.1 GCA_013153755.1 Campylobacterota bacterium
AACAGAAATTTTATATTTGAATAATATTTTATCTCATTTAATAAAAATACAATCCTGTTTTTTATGTTTATATTTGAATTTATCAACTCTTTTGCTTTAGATATAAATGTTGGATTTCTTAATGAACTAGGAGATATACTCATAACAAAAATACCATTAGATTCACCGCAACATTTAACTATATTTTCTTCTAAAATCATCATATCAAAATCTACCATTAAACCAAGTCTATCTAAAACTTTCATATATGCTTTTTGATGTATAATATTTTCATTAGATGATTTTAATTTAATAAAACACTCTTTCATAATAACTTCATCATCTTCAAAAATATTTTGAGTCATAACTATAAAATTTCTGTTTTTAATAGCTTTTAAAACTAAAGATTCTAGTTTATCTGGTTCTATATCTTGAGTATTTTGAGTTTGATTTCTATTTATCTCTTGAATTTCAAAAAGATTTTCTATGAGATAGTCAATCCTATTTGAGAATGTTGTATCTGTTATAGCACTTGTTATATTTACTTCTATATCATCTACTACAAGATTATCACTTTTTATCGACATCAAATCTAAGATAGTATTATATTGTTCTTTTTTACCGTTTAAACCTATAACAAAATCCCCACCTTTTATATGGCCCATAGGAAAATTATATATATCTTTAGTTTGAAAATATTCTGCTACCCATTGAGATACTTTATTTAAAACTTTATCTCCATTTTTAATTCCATACCTATTGTTAATATCACTTAAATTATCAATACTTACAAGTATCAAAGTATAATCATCATTTTTAGACAGCTCTTTTTTTAAGTATTTATATAGGTATTCTCTTGTGAATGTTTTTGATACACTTTCTGTTATTTTTACATCAAAACTACTATAGATAACATAAAAAATAAAATATATACTAAGTGCTATAAGCAAAATAGTTTCAGCATAAAAAGAGGTATCTAAACTTTCATATTTTGTGATAAATCTACTAAAAATCAAAATAAGAAATAAAATAAAAACAGGGATACCTATTCTAAGTGCTAACCTAAAACGATATTCTCTCTCCCTCTTTTCTGGTAGTAACAATCTAAACCTATCTAAACATCAAGATGTTTAACATCTTTTGCATGTGTTTCTATATAGTTACGGCGAGGTTCAACTTCATCACCCATAAATAATGTAAATGCTTCACTTGCAACTTCTGCATCTTCTATGGTTACTTGAAGTAGTACACGATTTTCAGGTGTCATAGTTGTTTCCCAAAGTTGTTCAGGATTCATCTCACCTAAACCTTTATATCTTTGTATATAAGCACCTTTTTTAGCATAATCATTTATATTTTCAAGTACTTTTATGATATCTTCTTCAAAATCCAAATCCCACTCTTGAATCTTTTTATAAACAAAAGATGCTTCACTAAAATGTGGAGCTGAAAAAAGTTCATCGTTTATTAGTAACTCTTCCATACCATCATTTGTTTGTACAAAAAGGTGTATATAGTCTTCACCTATAGTTTTTGTAAGTATATTGTTTCCAATATCGCCTAAAAATTTCTCAACCTCTTTATACATATCTTCTATGCTATAACCTATGATATCTGGATTTTCTATAAAATATCTTATCAAATCTACAAGTGCATATCTTCTCTCTAATGCATCTAAAGATACTCTGTAGTGATCAACCATTTTAAAGTAACTTACTAAGTCATTATGTCCAACACCCTCAACACTCAAAGATTCTATACCATTTTCTATGAGATAATCATTCATAGCTCTGTCATCTTTAAAATATATCTCTTTTTTACCTTTTTTATATCTATAAAGTGGTGGTTGAGCAAGATATAAATAACCTTTTTCAACTACATCTCTAAAATGACGGAAGAAGAAAGTTAAAAGTAGAGTTTGGATGTGACTACCATCGACATCAGCATCGGTCATGATGATGATTTTATGGTAACGAAGTTTTTCTTCATTATATTCTTCACCTATTCCACAACCCATAGCTGTTATCATATTTGTAATCTCATCAGATTTTAAAATCTTCTCTAATCTTGCTTTTTCAACATTTAAAATCTTACCTTTAAGTGGTAAAATCGCTTGAAAAACTCTATCTCTACCCATCTTAGCAGAACCACCAGCAGAATCCCCTTCCACTAGATAAAGTTCACAGATAGATGCATCTTTACTTTGACAATCAGCAAGTTTACCAGGAAGTGTTCCTACACTCATATTGTCTTTTCTACGAGTAAGTTCTCTTGCTTTTTTAGCAGCTTCACGACCTCTTGCAGCCATAAGAGCTT
Source organism: Campylobacterota bacterium (assembly GCA_013153755.1). Next base: position 2,296 of record JAADDU010000144.1, read on the forward strand.
TACTTACTATAGCTTTTGCTTCTATAGGATTTTCTTCAAAATATTTAGAAAGTAATTCATAAGTTTGTTTTTGAACAAGTGGTCTTACATAAGTATTTCCAAGTTTACCTTTTGTTTGACCTTCAAATTGTGGTTCTGGTACACGAGCTGAAACTATAGCAATAAGTCCCTCTTTTACATCCTCTCCACTTATCTTTACATCTTTTTCTTTTGCAGCACCATTTTTAGAGTTATAGTTTGAGATAACACGAGTAAGTCCGGCACGAAATCCAGCTTCATGTGTTCCACCATTTGGAGTACGGATATTATTTACAAAAGAAGCTAGTTTTTCATCATAAGCATCATTATACATAAGTGCTATATCGAATTCTATATCTTCTATCTTTGCACTAAAACTATAAACAGAAGCTACTTGAGTTCTTTTATTCATATCAGTTACATACTGAGCTATACCACCTTCAAAATGATATGTTTGAGTAATATCTGTTCTTTCATCTTTAAAAATAATGGTTATAAATGGATTTAGATATGCAAGTTCTTTAAATCTTTTAGAAAGATATTCATATTCAAAAGTTATAGTTTCAGTAAATATGCTAGGATCTGGTGCAAATTCTATAGTAGTACCTGTTTTACGAGTTTTTCCTACTACTGCTAGAGCTTCTTGAGGAATACCTTCTTTAAAACTTTGTTCATAAATCTCTTTTTCTCTGTAAATTGTCATCTTAAGATCGCATGAGAGAGCATTTACAACTGAAACACCAACACCATGAAGACCACCAGATACTTTGTATGTATCTTTATCAAATTTACCACCAGCATGTAAAACTGTTAAAACTACAGTTGCTGCACTCATACCTTCTGTTGGGTGCATATCTGTAGGGATACCACGACCATTATCACTAACTTTACAAGTTCCATTTTTTGTTAGTGTTACAGTTATAGTGTCACAATGACCTGCCATAGCTTCATCTATAGAGTTATCAATAACTTCATAAACTAGATGATGAAGACCACGATGACCAGTATCACCAATATACATTCCTGGTCTTTTTCTAACAGCTTCTAGTCCTTTGAGGACTTTAATATTACTAGCACCATAATTTTCCATTAAATACTCCATTTAAACCATAAATTGGCATAATTAGGGTTATTTTATCTAATTTTTACTAAAAAAAAGATTTATGGATGTTATTTTTTTAAATTATATAACTATAGGCATCACTATAGTTTTAAAATTATTATCAAAAAGTATAAAAGGTAGGTTACTTTCATTTAGTCCTATATTAAATTCTAAAGAATTTATGGAGTTTAAAAAGTCTAG
>JAADDU010000200.1 GCA_013153755.1 Campylobacterota bacterium
GGATGGTAGTTTATGAATAATTCTATATATAGAATTTTGATAGTTGATGATGTTGCAGAAAATTTAAAACTTGTTGCAACTATACTTAACAAAGTTGGTTATCAAACAAGTGTTGCTAGTGATGGATTAACAGCACTTAGGTTAGCTAAAGAGATTAAGTTTGATTTGATTTTACTAGATATAATGATGCCTATAATGGGTGGACTTGAGACTTGCAGATTTTTAAAAGTTGAACCTACATCTACAGCAGTACCAGTTATATTTTTAACAGCTAGCAACGATAGAGAAACACTTAAAAAGGCATATGCAGTTGGTGGCGTTGATTATATTAAAAAACCATTTTTTAAAGAAGAACTTTTAGCTCGTGTGCATTTACATCTAAATTTAAGAGACTATGAAAAAAATTTAGAAAAAAAAGTTGATGAAAAAACTAAGGAAATGAGTGATACGCAAGTTCAACTTATGTATACATTGGGTGCTATCGCTGAGGGGCATTCAGAAGAAACACATCTACATGTTAAAAGAGTTTCAGAGTTTACATACCTTTTAGCAACACTTTACGGTTTAGAAGAAGAAGAAGCTTTAATCCTTAAAAATGCTTCATCTTTGCATGATGTAGGTAAGCTTGGTATAACTGACAATATACTTCATAAAAAAGCAAAACTTTCAGGAAGAGAATTTGCAGAGATAAAAAAACATACAACCATAGGTGCAAATATGCTTACACACTCAAATCTTCCACTTTTTAAAGCAGCATCCATTATATGTTTGCAACATCATGAAAAGTTTGATGGTACTGGTTATCCAAAAAAACTAAAAGGTAATGCTATCCATCTTTATGGTCGCATAGTTGCTATTGCAGATGTTTTTGATGCATTATCTTTTAAAAGGGCTTACAAAGAAGCATGGACTCAAGAAGAAGTTTTAGCATATATAAAAAGTATGCGTTCTAAAGCTTTTGACCCTGTTTTAGTAGATATATTTTTTAATAATATTGAAGATTTTTTAGATATATATGATATGCAACTGATTAAAAATTCAAAAAAAGAAGTTAGTAATAAAAAGATTAATATTATTATGGATTGGCTCTTTAAAGGTAGGTAGATAGATATTATCTTCTACCTCCTCTTCTATTACCACGAGGTTTATTTCTAGCTCCACGATTTCCACCCATATTTATAGGTTCAGGTTTTATAGATGGGTCAGGTTTAAAGCCTTTTACCCATACTTTTGGTATATCTTTTTTTATTAATTTTTCTATATTTTTTAAAAATTCATCTTCATCCACACAAACAAGAGAGATAGCTTCACCCTCATTTCCTGCACGACCAGTTCTACCTATACGATGAACATAATCCTCACTTACATTTGGAAGCTCAAAGTTTACAACATGAGGAAGTTGGTCTATATCTATACCCCTTGCTGCTATATCTGTAGCAACCAAAACTCTAACACCACCAGCTTTAAAGTCTGCAAGAGCTTTTGTTCTTGCATTTTGGCTTTTGTTTCCATGGATAGCTGTTGCTGTGATACCATCTTTTTCAAGTTGTCCTGCTAGACGATTTGCACCATGTTTTGTTCTTGTAAAGATTAAAACTTGTTTCCATTTTCCATCTAGTATAAGTTTAGTAAGTAGCTCTCTTTTTCGAGTTTTATCTACATGGTAAACTGCTTGTTTTACTATCTCACTTGATGTGTTTCTTCGAGCTACTTCTATGAGTTTAGGTGAGCGAAGAAATTGTTCTGAGAGTCTTTTTATCTCATTTGAGTAAGTAGCTGAAAAAAGTAATGTTTGACGCTCTTTAGGAAGTACTGCTATAACTTTTTTTATATCATGTATAAAACCCATATCTAGCATCCTATCTGCTTCATCAAGAATCAAAAAATCTACTTGAGATAGATTTATAGTCTTTTGAGAGATATGGTCAAGTAAACGACCTGGGGTCGCTACAACTATATCTACACCTTTTCTAAGTGCTACTATTTGTGGGTTTATTTTTACGCCACCAAAGATAACTGTTGATTTGTATGGAAGATGTTTTCCATAAAGTCTTACACTCTCTTCTACCTGAGTAGCCAACTCTCTAGTTGGCGTAAGTATAAGTGCTTTTACATGGTGAGCTTTTCTATGCTTGTTTGACTTTGTACGAGTAAAAAGTTCTAGCATTGGAAGGGTAAAACCTGCTGTTTTTCCAGTTCCTGTTTGTGCACCTGCTAAAACATCTTGTTTGTTTAAAATAATGGGTATAGCTTGTTTTTGAATAGGTGTTGGAGTATCATACCCCTGTTCCTTAATAGCTTTTAGTAGATGTTTAGATAATCCGAGTTTTTCAAATGACATAATGTTCCTATTTGTAATATCTCTTCATAATAGCATAATTTATGGCTATAATTGTAAAAATATAACTTAGGATAGATTATGCCAACTACTCAAATAACCATAAAACCAAATAACCATCAGATATATCAGTGTCAAAATGATAAAAAATTAGAACTTTTAAATAAAATTATAGATGAAAATAAAGACTTAGATATAGTGGTAGCTTGTTCAAAAGATGTTCAACATATAAAAGATGCAATGAAGACTCAAAGCGTGATAATTCTTGAAGATAAAGAACTTGTAAAAGATAAAGAGCTAGGTTGTGAGCTTATGATTAGTTACGATTTGCCAATCAAGGCTATAGTGTATATAGCTAGAATTATAAAAGCTACAAAAAAAGCTATATTTTTAGTTGATGTTAGTGAACAAAAAGGTTTACATGATATTGAGATGTTACTAGGTCGTGCCATCAAGCAAAATGTGATTAGTGGTTTTGAGTATGAAGTTATAGAGAAAAAAGAAACTAATGGTTTTAATCCTAAAAAGATGACAAAAGAGCAGATAAAAGAGGAAGCAAAAAAGCGTTATGATAAAGTAACTGCTGAACCTAAAGAAAAAAGTACTAGAGTAAAAAAAGATTATGAAAAAGACTTAAAGAAAAAAGAGTTTAAAGATTCTCCTAAAAAGTGGGATAAACCTAAAAAAGTTGGTAGAAAAATCAACATTAAAGCTCGTAAAGACAAGTAGGCTTTATAAGCCTATCCACCACATTCTAAGCCATAAACCTAAGGTACTTGTATATCCAACTTCACTAAAGACTAAGTTCTTGTTTTTGTCATATATGAAAGTTGTTGGATACGCATTTATCTTAAATTTTGTTGCGTAATAACCATCTTTATCGTTTAAAACTTTATAGTTGAGGTTGTTTTTATCCATATATGATTTGATTTCAGTATCTGTTCCAGATTTTACAGCTATGCTTAAAACCTCAAAATTTTTAGAGAGAGTTTGTATGTTGGAAACTTCCATCTTACAAGTACGACACCAAGTGGCCCAAAAATGTATGATTATAGGTTTGTTTTTTGGTAGTGTGTATTTTTCAGAATCTATAAGTGTAAATACCTGCTCTTGAAGATTCTCTTTGTTAAGGTCGGTAGCTTTATAAAAACTTAGCAGGTTTGTCACTATAGTTATAAAAATAAAAAATAAAACTACCTCTTTTATATAGTGCTTTAGTTTCTCCTTCATAAGCTTTTTATTTTAGAACTAAATCTGGAAAA
>JAADDU010000091.1 GCA_013153755.1 Campylobacterota bacterium
TCTAATTCAAGCTCATCATTTGAATCATCTACAACCTCTTCACTTTCAAGCTCTAATTCAAGCTCATCATTTGAATCATCTACAACCTCTTCACTTTCAAGCCCTAATTCAAGCTCATCATTTGAATCATCTATGTCTAAATCATCAGATATTTCTGTTTCATCTAGTAAGTCTTGTACTTCTTGAAGCTCTTCTTTATCTAAAATACTATCTGAAAATTCATCATCCTCTATAGATAAATCATCCATACTTAGCCCTGCATCTAGCTCTATATCTGTGTCTAGCTCTGCGTCTAAATCTTTGTCTAAATCTAAATCATCAGATATATCATCTAAAGACAATTCATCTAGGTCCAAATCTGTATCTAAATCTAATTCAGAATCTGAACCTAATTCCAAATCTAAATCATCTAGTTCTTGAGTTTTTATATCTTCACTTTCTATTTCTGTTTCATCTAAATTAAGTGTATCCATCTCATTTCCAATTGTTGCAAGTAGTTCTACTAAATCTGTAGGCAAAAATGGCTTTTTAAGTACATGTTCAAATTCATCTGTATTTTCTGCATCTCTTGAACATATATATAAAGAGCTTTTATACTTTGTCTTACTTTTTACCTCATCCATAATCTCTTTGGTATAAAGATTGTCATCTATAGCAAAAAGATCATAAGTTTTGCTTTCAAGTTCTTCTATACTCTCTACTATGTCTAGTTCATCAGAAGTTTTTTGTGCACTTAATGTAACAAGCTTTGTAACTACAGGATTATCATTTAAAAGTAATATCTTCACACCAGTTCCTTTAGAGGCTTATGTTTATTTCGTTTAATTATAGCATCATTGTATCAAAAAAAACTAAAAAAGCATCTCTAAATAGTTAAATGCTTCTTGTATCTGCATCTTTAAAATCAACATAGTTGCACTAAGAGTAGCTATGAGAACTACAAAAGAAACCATAATTTTAATAGGAAAACCTATAACCAGAAGGTTAAACTGTGGCATAGTTTTCATCAACATACCAAAAATAACATCTGCCAACCATGATAAAGCTATAATAGGAAAAGCTATCATAAACCCAACTAAAAACATATTTGAAGCTGACATAATGATATAGTTAAACAAATCTTCACTCATTAAAAAGCCACCAAGTGGTATGGCAGAGAGAGAAGAACTAACATAAAGTAGTATCCAATGATGCAAATCCAATGCTAAAAGCATCATAAGTCCTATTAGAGATAAGAACTGCGATATAATAGGCATGGAAACACCAGTTTGAGGGTCTATAGCACTTGCCATGGAGAACCCCATCATAAAAGAGATTTGTCCACCTGCAAAAGTTATAACATTATATGCCAAGAGTAAAATAATTCCAATAGCCAAACCAAAAAAAAGTTCACTAAGAATCGCTAAAAATATAGTTGCTACATCTATGCTTATGGCTAAATGTGGCATGGATGGATAAAAAACTATAGTAAAGAAAAAAGCCATAGCAGTTTTTACACTCATGGGAATATTTTGGTGAGAGAAGATTGGTGTCGCCATAAACAAAGCCCCAAAACGGAAAAAAAGTAATATAAATCCAACTATGTAATCATCTCTAAAAATATCACTCCACAACATCAATGAACTCTAATCAACTCTTTATTTTGAAGTTTGTATACCTGTTGACACTTAAAAGCTAACTCTTCATCATGTGTAACTAAAATCATTCCTGCTTCATGTTTAGCTATATAATCAAAAAATAGTTGCATAACTTCAGATGCAGTATCTTTATCAAGGTTTCCTGTTGGTTCATCTGCAAAGATTATCTTAGGTTGTTTTGTCAAAACTCTGGCTATAGATACTCGTTGTTGCTGCCCACCTGATAGTTCTGTAACTTTTTGTTTCATAGCTTCATAGATACCTAATCTTTTTAAAAGTTCATCATCTATATCTTGTTTTGAAAGCATTGCCGAGACTTCTAAGTTTTCATAAGCACTAAAACCTTTAAAAAGATAATGAGACTGAAAAACCAGCCCTAACATATCTCTTTTTATAGTTGCTAATCTTTTTTTATTCATCTTTGAAATATCTTCTTCAAACAAACAAACACTACCAGCATCTGGTTTTAAGAGAGTTGAGAGAATATGTAATAGAGTAGACTTACCACTACCACTAATACCTATAATGGCTATAGATTCACCACTATTAAGTTCTAAAGAGATGTCACGAAAAAGTTCATATTCAAAAGTATGTGATAAGTTTTTTGCAGATAATAAATTCATAAGGAGATTATAACCAACTAAAGTATAAAAAAGATAAAACATTATTCTTTTTTAGATCATTAATTTTATATTTTCTATTAATGTACTACAAAAGTTTCTTTAACTATTACCTTCCCATTAATATAAATAAATGCTAAAAAAACATCATTTTTTTTATATGTATCTACTCCTTTTGGTGTCCCTGACATAATTACATCACCATCCTCTAAGGACATGAATGTTTTTATTTCAGAAAGTATCTCTAGAGGTTTATATATCATTAGATTATAATTAGCATGTTGTATAAGCTTATCATTTATATATAATTTCATCTCTATAGTTTTTATATCCCCTTTAAACTTTTCAAAAGAACTAAAGACTGCAGAATTATTAAAACCTTTAGCTCGCTCCCATGGTAAACCTTTTTCTTTCATTTTATTTTGAAGACCAACTTTAGTCAAATCTAATCCAAAACCTATACCTTCTATTTGTGAATTTTTAATAAGAAAACAAATTTCACCTTCAAAACGGCAATCTTCTTGAATATATTTTAGTTCACTTGTAATGGCAGAGTTAGGCTTGTTAAACAATACCATACTCTCTGGTGTTTCATTGTTAAGTTCTTTGATATGTTCTACGTAGTTACGTCCTACACAGATGACTTTAGAGGGAATGATGGTTTGGTTATTATATTGTATCGTTTGCATAAAACTTCCTTTGATATAGTCTAACTAAAATAGATGAAAAAACCAATGCTATAACAACTCTTATCGTAAGAATTATCCACCCATTTGCACCAAATATAACAAATAGAGTCTTGCAATGTTGGATACTTTTTTGTATATTAAATTTCATATATGTATAATAGTAGATATATAAATATTAGTCTTGTATGATATTGACTTTTTTATATTTTTTAGGGCTTGTACCAAAGTGGCTTTTAAAGTTACGGTTGAAGTGACTTTGATCAAAAAATCCAGCATCAACAGAGATATGTGAGAGACTATTTATTTTAGAATAACTCAATAAATCTTTTGCAAAGTTTACTTTTTCATTTAAAATATAGTGTTGTGGTGTTATACCTACCTCTTTTTTAAACAAACGTATCAGATAAGATTTATCATATCCTATATATGAGGCAACTTCTTCTACACTAAGTGATTCATGACAATGATTTGTAATATATATTTTTATTTTTCTAATTATTTCTTTTTCTTCACTTTTATTTAAACTTGAATATTTAATAAAAAATTCTTTTATCAATCCTTTAACTCATCTTCGATTATTATTGTATGATTTTCTAAAATCTTAGCAAATATCTCTTTGA
>JAADDU010000076.1 GCA_013153755.1 Campylobacterota bacterium
GTCTCCATACCACGGAACATGGTCGATGATGTATAGGCATCGACGATCTTGTTGTTCTCATCAAAGATCCAGAGGCTGCTAAACTAAGCTTTATAAAATCTCTTCTTTTCATTTTTCTACTCCACTTTATAATCATCTAAAATTACTGTTTTTTGAATAAGATGTTGCACAACTAAAAAGTAAAACCGTCTAAAGTCTTCACTTCTATATTCTCGCAGTTCATAAGCAAACATTTTAACCATAGTTTCTCTATATTTTGGGTTCATTGTATGACCTAAAAGCTCTTCATCAATAATATCCAACATATCACTGATAGCTTTTTCTCTTGTCTCCTCTGAGAATCTATAACTTTTCTCATGCGCATTATCAAAAATCTCTTCTAAATCTTTACCATCTATATCTGTTAAATTTTTCTCTTTTATCTCTTTTCTAAAAGCATCTTCTACCACTTTAATATATTTGGTTAAATCAAAATAGAGTCTAAATGGATGGTAAATCGTATCTAAGTCATCTCCATACTCTTTTAGATTTTTATAAACCTTAAGTTTATATGGATGATAAAGGTTTAAACCTTTGCGATTTAGAGCATAGTTTTTCTCATAATTTAAAATATCATACATAAAGTTATGATAAGCCACTAACTGACCATCTGTTTGGATCTCAAGCTCCGGAGCTACGAGATTGTTATCTCTAAAGTAACTATCATTTGGAATGTAGTCATCGCTATAGAAGTTAAATACCGTTTTAGCCATTGTTGGCATCTGTCCAAAGCCTCCATAAGGGATATAGATGATATCTTCATCTTCAACTTCTACTCTTTTATTTTTAACCTCTTTTGCACTTGGAGAGTCTATGATAAGATGCCATTTTGGCAGAGGCTTGACATTGCACACTCTAGCCATTTGTGTAAAGGCTATAATAGGCTCTTTATATTTTACTACTCTTTTATTTTTAATATCATCCCAAAGCTCTGGGTCTAAGTAGATTGCTCTTACTGTCTCTTTTAAGTTACCATTTGTATCTCTAAATACTGATGCAACTCTACTAATATAATCTGGTGATGGATTTGATTTAGCTAACCTCATAATAAGCTTTTTAGCAATAAATGGAGCGGTATTTTGATGATTCATCAAAACATCTACCGCATCATTTATATCTTCATAACAGTTCCCCCCTGGTATTGTTTTTCCTAAAATTTTCTTTGGCTCACTATCGTGATACTCATCAAAACAAACCATTTTGTGTATTAAATCTCCATATCTAAGCCCAGTATTACCAAACTTTCCACGAGCTAGTCTAAAATCAAGCCCTGTAAAGACTCTTGCCATCTCATTTACATCATCTTGAGTGTAGCTTGGAACTGGTCTTCCTTTTTTATCTACTACTTTTGAGCCATCACTATTTAGTAAAAATGGTCCAATAGAAAAAAGCTGCATAATCTCTCTTGCATAGTTCTCATCTGGATAAACCCACTCACCTTTTTCATTTTGATACTTTTTTTGGTTACCATAAAATGTAAGATAGTTACCCATCGCTGGATTTGATGACATCTCTTTTAGTAGATCTCCATAGTTTCCAAGAGCATTTTTCTTGATAACATCATAGTAGGCGGCTAGTGCATGGTGCTGTCCGTTAAAAAGTCCTGAAGAACTAGAGGCTACTACTATCTGACTTAGTGCATAAGCTGTTCTCATATATACTTGCTTTGGACTCCAAAAAGTCTCTCTAAACCAGCTTGATATAAAGTATTGTCTATATTTTTCTTGATCAGAACCTTTTGGTGGCAAGATATGTGTAGTATTTGGATCTAAATAGTCCTCGATAGGATACTTATAAGCAAAATCATTTAAAATCGACCCCATACGAATGAGCTGATATGTTAGAGAATCATTTTTATCATAGGTCATATTTAGCTGTTTATCAAGCCAAGCTTCTACCCCTTTTTTTTGAACTTCTGCCACAAGAGCTTTTGTCGGACCAAAAGAGGTCTTTAGTAAAAATCTAAAAGTAGTATCATAATCTAAATCTTCTCCTTGAGGGATATAGGAGTAGCTGTTATTAGTACTATTTGTGCTATTTGTATTGTTTGTATCTTTGTTGATATCCAAAATAGTAATCAATCTTGTAATACTTGATCTGTTTCCTGAACTATCACTTACAGTATATATCAGTGTATATATACCCTCTTTTTCTGTATCAACTGATCCTTGGATAGTTACTTTTTCAGTGATATCACCATCTTTATCATCGATCGCTTGAAATCCAGGCTCTTTATATGGTTGACCTAGTTTTAAAGTGATATTTGGATCATCCTTTAAGATGATAGTAGGAGCTGTAACATCTCTTTGAGTTACAACTTTTGTATCGGTAGAAGTAGTCGATAAAGTAGGAGGCTTTTTTGAATCTTCACAGCCAATAAATAAAGAAATGACGATAGAAATCATGATGATTTTAAACATAAACTATCCTTATAAAAGTAAAACTTTTTATTTTGTATAACAGTATTTTAACAAAATTATAATAAACATTATTGTTTTTATTTGTGATAGTTTAGGGTGTTACTAGGATATATGGAGAGTAGTTGGCAACACTAAAAAGTGTTACCTGCTTTGTTTATGTTGTTATTATGCCGGTTCTCCCTCTTTTTCCATGATCTTTTGCATCATGTTTTCTACTATTTGTTGGGTGTAAGGTTTTATGATATATCCGCTTATACCCATGTTTTTTATTTCGATAAATTTTTCTTTTCTTCCCTCTGTTGTTTGGATGATGATCTTATGATGTTTTAGTTCCGGATCATTTCTTACGATCTTTAGCATCTCATCTCCTCTCATAATAGGCATATTTATATCCAAAAATGTATATGCGATATCTGGGTTGTTTCTTAGTATTTCTAGTGCTTCTTGTCCGTTTTCTGCTTCAAGTATTACTGCATCTTTGTTTATCTTTCCTATACCAACTTTTAGGATCCTTCTCATGATCTGGCTATCATCAACTACAAGTATTTTCATATTATCTCCTTAAACTAGCTCTTCTATTTTTAACAGACTGTCAATGTCCAAAAGGACAGTCATCTGTGTTTGATTTAGTTTTACTAAACCAAGTAGATATTTTGAATCTATACCTATCTCCATATCATAGGTTTGAGAAACTTGTGATTTCTGGATAGGCAGTATTTTTTCAATATTATCTACTACTATTCCTATAAGTTTATCCTCATCTGTTTTGACAACTATAGCAACTGTATTATCGTCATAATTTGGATTTTCTTGATTAAATCTTATTCTAAGATCTACGATAGGGATCACTTCACCCCTTAGATTTATAACTCCCTTTATCCAAGGTTGCTCTGTAAAAAGTGGAGTTAGGATGATTTGGTCATAAACTAGTATCTCTTTTATTTGATCGAGTCTTATGGCAAAATTTTCGTTTATTAGTTTAAATATTACATATTCCATTGGTTACTCTCCATATGTTTATTTTCTTCTACTATATTCATAACATCTAAGATAAGTCCTATACTTCCGTCACCTCTTATGGTAGCTGCACCGATACCTTTGATCTT
>JAADDU010000073.1 GCA_013153755.1 Campylobacterota bacterium
ATAATTTTTTTGAGATTCATATAACTCTTTTGCATCTCTTAAAGCATTTGTAAAACTACTAATATTTTGTGGAATATGAGTCAAATCATATACATCAGAACTATTTTGAGATTTTTTTACCGATAGCTTACTAAATGAACATCCATAAAATATAAAAATAGATATAAATAGATATATAATTTTCATCTTAATCAATCACACCAAATTTACATATAACTTTTCCAAGTACATCTATCTCTGATATATCAAGAACTTCAGAGGAATAAACCAGATTATCTGAGATAATCTCTACAGTTGTATCTGATAGTTTTTTTATACGTTTAATAAAAAGTCCAGCTTCTGTTCTTATGGTAAAAATACCACCTTTAGCAAAATCTTTTTTATTTCTATTTATAAAAACTATATCATCGTAGCTAAAAGTTGGTTCCATAGAGTCTCCAGTAACATTAATGGCTTCTACATTCTCTAACTCTTTTTCTCCTCCAAGCATAACAGCAAAATGTTCAGGGATTTCAAGTTGTCCTATAGTTTCATAGTCTTCATCTGCTCCACCACCGGCACTTGCATTTATATTTTCAAAGTACCTTACCATATAAAATTTATTTGTAGCTTCTATAAGACTTTCAGGAGACTGACCATATAAAATCCAGTTAATAGAAATCTTTCTTGAAGCACAAAAATCCATAAGTTCATTAAATGGTACTTTATTTCGTTTTTTCATAGTTGCAAAATTCATTTGAGAGATACCCAAAATATCTGCTACATCTTTATCAAATACTTTTTTAGGAGAAAATTCTGAAGATACTATACACTTAATCTCTTCAACTATTTCTAAAAATTTTTTCATAATAAAACTCCTATATTTTGAAAAATTATAGTGTTATTTATGAAAAAAGTCAAAAAAATATGACAATTTGCAATATTTTTTACATTTTTGTAAAAAAATATATACAATTTAGTAATTTAAAAAAGGATTTGTTATGACATTACTTATGAAAAATGCTGAGAGTTTATTTGAAAGATTTGAGAATTCTGTGGAGATTTGGGCTCAAAGATTATTTTAAATTATCTTTTTTTTGTTCATCTAATCTAAATTGTTCCTCTCTTTGAGCAGATTTAGTTTTATGGTAACCACCAAATATAAATACCATAAAGAGTACAAAAAGAATACTCATGATAATATCTAAGATACCCATGATTAAACTCCTTTAAAATTGCTATAATTTTGTCTTATAGCATCATATAAAACTATGCCTGTACTTATAGCTAGATTTAAACTTCTACCCTCTTTTGTCATAGGTATAGTTATATTATTTTCTTTGTATTTATTTAGTATATTTTCTGGAATACCAGCCGTTTCACTTCCAAAAAAGATAAAATCACCCTCTTTAAACTCTGCTTTAAAATATGGTCTATCTGTTTTAGTAGTTGCAAAATGAGCATTATCTGCTATGTTGTTTTTAGCAAAAAACTCATCTATACTCTCCCAAACATGTAAGTCTAACTTTTCCCAGTAATCAAGCCCTGCTCTACGAACTGCTTTTTCATCTATATCAAAAGCTATAGGCCTAATTAGATGCAGTGATGCACCAGCATTTACACATAAACGACCTATGGCTCCAGTATTGTTTGGGATTTGTGGATTTACTAAAACTAAATTAAACATAATACTTCCATTAAAAAATTACACTTTTATTTGCATAAACAAAAATTCTATCTTCAAGAGCTAATTTTAAAGCACGAGATAACACTACTTTTTCTACATCACGACCAGAGCGTTGCATATCTCTCCAGCCATAAGTATGGTTAACATGGATAACTTCTTGAGCTATAATTGGACCTTCATCTAGGTTATTGTTTACAAAGTGAGCAGTAGCTCCTATGATTTTAACACCTCTATCATAAGCTTGTTTATAAGGGTTTGCACCTATAAATGCTGGTAAAAAGGAGTGATGAATATTTATGATTTTATCTTCATAAGTTTCAACAAATCTAGGCGTTAAAATACGCATATATTTTGCTAAAACTATATAATCAACATCATCAAAACTATCTATATATTCTATGATTTTTTGCTCATGCTCAGAGCGTCCATAACCCTCATGTGATATGGTCATGTATGGTATTTCAAACTTAGAAACTACAGATTTTAAATCATTATAGTTTGATATAACAGCTAAGATATTTGCATCTAATTCACCTGATTCATGTCGTATAAGTATATCTCCAAGAGCATGAAGTTCCTTAGTTGCCATGATTATAATGTTTTTCTTTTTTGGTTGTATAACTTTTATGGTTGCACTATTTGGCAACACTTCTTTTAGGGCATCATGTAATGCATCTAACTCTATATCCCCATCAACAACACTTCTCATAAAAAATTTGTTATTTTCTTTATCAACAAACTCATTATTTGAGAGTATATTTAGATTATGATTATAAAAAATTGTTGATATTTTATAAACTAAACCTTTTTCATCATTTGCATCTATTAAAACTCTGTATTGGCTCAATTATTACTCCCTTTTTCTAGCTCTCTTACCCTTGTTTCTATGGTAGCTAAAGCATATTCTAAAAAGTTTAAAGTCATATCTATCTTAGATTCTATATTTGCATTGTTTGGAGCTTGAAAACCATCAAATAAGACAAGAAGTCTTTCTTTTAAAGAGTTTAAAAATTGAACTTCATTTTCAATATTTAAAGATATAGATGGTTGCTTTAACCCTGTATGTATCTTTGTGTTTTCTATCTTTTTAGGTTTTATAGAACTATTTAAAACTTTTTTAGTTGTTTCATTATCTTCCATCTCTGCTAAAGTAGATAAAATCGCATCTTTTAATTCCATGCTAGTAACCACCTCTCAAACTCTTTGTATTCTGCATCTGCTTCCATCTTTATAAAAAACTCTTTCATCTGAGTATTGACACCTACAAACTCTTTTCTATCTCCAGACAATCTCTTTATAGCTATCTTAGCATCCATGTTTTGAGGTTCTTTTTTAAGTATATTTTTATATATATCTAATGCCTCATCTTTTAGACCTTGAAGCTCATAAATATTTGCTAGTGTTAGAGTTTGCATCTATTTTTAGTATCTCTTATCTTGTAATATAATTAGCGATAATAGAACCTATCTCACTAGTTGAACATACTTCTTTTGCATCAAATTGTGCTAAATCTTGAGTTCTATAACCATCACGAAGTACTCTTTTTATAGCATCATCTATCTTATCTGCTGCTAATATTTCGCCAAAAGCATATCTAAGCATCATAGATGCAGAAGCTATAGTTGCTATAGGGTTTGCGATCCCCTGCCCTGCAATATCTGGAGCTGAACCGTGTATAGGCTCATAAACACCTATCTTCTCACCAACAGATGCAGATGGAAGTAAACCGATAGAACCACAAAGCATAGATGCTTCATCACTTAAAATATCTCCAAAGATATTACCAGTAAGCATCACATCAAACTGTTTTGGATTTAGTACAAGTTGCATAGCTGCGTTATCTACATACATATGTGAAAGTTCAACATCAGGATACTCTTTAGAAACTTCAGTTACAACATCTCTCCAAAGTTGAGAAACATCAAGAACATTTGCTTTATCTATAGAACAAACTCTTTTTTCTCTTTTTTGTGCGATTCTAAATGCTTGGTGTGCGATTCGTACTATCTCATGGCGAGTATAAACCATAGTATTAAACCCTTTATCCTCAGTACGACCTTTAGGCTCTCCAAAGTAGATACCACCTATAAGTTCACGAACAACCATAATATCAACACCTTTGATAATCTCTGGCTTTAGTGAAGAGGCATTTATAAGCTCATCATATACAACAGCAGGACGGAGATTAGCATAAACACCCAACTCTTTACGAAATCTTAAAAGTCCACTTTCTGGTCTTTTTTCACGAGGAAGAGAATCCCATTTTTCACCACCAATAGCTCCAAATAAAACTGCATCACAATTTAATGATTTAGTGATAGTTTCTTGAGGCAATGGATCACCTGTTATATCGTAAGCAACTCCACCCATTAAAGCTTCATCATAATCAAAATTCAAGTCACAACAAGAAGCTACTGCATCTAAAACTTTAACTGCTTCATCTACAATCTCAGGACCTATTCCATCACCTTTGATTAGTGTTATTTTGTAACTATTCATTATTTACCTTTTATCTCATTTTGTGCAAAATTCATCAATCCACCTGCATCTATAAGCTCTTGCATAAACTCTGGAATCGGTGTGAAACTATACAATTTATTTGTAGTTTTATTTGTGATTGTTCCAGCATTCATATCTACAGTTATCTCATCGCCTTCATTTATCTCTGCACTCTCTTTAAGCTCAAATATTGGAAGTCCCATATTAAAAGCATTTCTATAAAAAATTCTTGCAAAAGTTGGAGCAATAATAGCAGCAACACCAGCAGCCTTTAATGCTATAGGTGCATGTTCTCTTGAACTACCACAACCAAAATTATCTCCAGCAACTATAACATCGCCTACACTCATCTTTTTTACAAATTCTGGATCAGCATCTTCCATAACATGCTTTGCTAGTTCTTCTGGTACTGAAGTGTTAAGATAACGAGCAGCGATAATCAAATCTGTGTCTATATCTTTACCAAAAGTCCAAACTTTTCCATCAATATTTGCTTTTTGCATATAAAATCCTAATGTTTTAACTAAAATAATTTCGCGATTATATCTAAAATCTTGTTTTTTTACTTAATTAAAAAGATGAGACTTGTATTATCTCTGAAATCTAAGATAATAATTCGGTAAGATTTATTTTCAAAAAAGTCTCTATTAGAGTTTTTAAGTATAATAAATTATTAGTATCAAATATCAACAACATAAATAATATGAATATTTAAGAAGTGTAGCTTATAACTTTAAATTTTTATTAAATTAAATTAAGTTAAATATTAATTTGATTGTTACACCAAAGCTACAATGAAACAAAATATTAAAAAAACTCTATTTGCAAGGCTTAAAAGAAGATAGGTACAACTATAAGCCGAGTTTTGTGTTGATAGTATTAATCTACTATACCATTTACATAGTATCTCTAGCGAAACAGTAGCATTATAAGACGCTGACCATCTGTTTCTTGCTGCCATGTTGGGTTTTCAAGCTTCTTATGTTGCCATAAAAACTGGTGGTCTCTTACACGCACCTTTTCACCTTTACCACAAAAAGTGGAAGTAATATTTCTGTTGCACTTTCCCTCGTATTGCTACGGCCATTTGTTAAATGGAACACTGTCTTATAGCAGCTCGGACTTTCCTCTTACAGTTGTAAGTCACTATCTGTTGTACCTTTGAAATGATACTAAAAACATCCTTTAATTCAGTTTTTTACTTTAATGAACGACTGTTCTTTTATACTTACTTCAATAAGAACAGTCGTTCATATTGAAGTAAGCTAAGATTAACAAGTGTTCATATATAATTATAGTTAAATTAACAGTTGTTCATACAGCTAAAAAAGGTTTAAAATGCCCAACGATATGGAACTCACTACTAAGCAGAAAATTTTAAAAGTATCTACTGTCCTCTTCTCAGAATTTGGTTATAAAGGCACAAGTATAAGAAAAATAGCTAAAGATGTTGGTATTAGAGAAAGTGCTATATATAATCATTACAAAAATAAAGAAGAAATTTTTTTAGAAGTTGCAAAAGGTATATTTGCTACGCCCTTCTCTCTTGGGAATGCAGAGATAAAAGATTTAGCACTCAAAGGAAAAACTTTTTTACAAAATTATACAATGCAGTATAAGCTACTTACTTTTGATAAGAAGAATGAAAATATGTTTAGGCTACTCATGATAGAGTTATTTCAAAATAAAGAGCTTAGAGAGCAGTTTATGAGTGAATTTCATGATAAAAATATTAAAACACTATCTGAAGCATTTTTTATAATGATGCAAAACTCAATTATTAAACCACAAGATCCAATGATGATTTCATATGAGTTTATATCAACACTATTTTATATGAGATTACAAGTAACACTTATGAGGTTTGATGGTATTTCTACTACTACCCTTTCAACTCAATTTGAAAAGCATGTAGAGTTTTTTTGGGAAAGTATCAAAATCTAATATTAGATAATATCTTAATACTAATTAATATTTTATTGAGATATTAAAAAAAGCAACTCTTTTAGAAAAAAGTTGCTTTTTTATTTTTAAGCCATTGCTTCTTTAGCGTATTTTTCACCAAGTTCATAAGCTTTTTTATTTACTTCATGTACCTTAGCTGGAACTTTACTAAGCATTGTGTCTACAAGAGCTTCTTTATCGATAGCATCCATCATAGTATTTGCGATTGCAAGTGCTACAACAGATTGAGTAATAACATTACCAACCTCTTCTTTTGCAATAGTGATGATAGGAATCTCATAAATTTTCCATTTTTGTCTATCTTCATCAGTTGGATGAACGAGATTTGGATCAACAACTATAACCCCACCCTCTTGCACACCATCTTTAAATAAAACATAACTTTTTTGCGCAACTGAAAGCATAAATCCAATTTCACCATCATTTGCATATGGATAGTAAATCTCTTTATCATCTAGTTGAATATCAACAACAGTTGGTCCACCACGAACTTGTGATGTATATGTTGCAGTTTTTAGTCCATGACCACCAGTTTTAATTTTAGCAGCAGCAAAAATTTCACCAGCAAGAAGAACACCTTGACCACCAACACCTGTAAATCTCATTAATGTTTTAGACATTGTGTTTCTCCTTATATTTTTTTCTCAAAGTCATCTTGAGTTATTTTAGCTCTTTGACCTTGATGTACTTTTTGAATTTCTGCATACATATCACAATATTCTCTTACTTCAGTATCTTGTTTTAGAACACCAGTAGGAAGTATATTTAGTTGTTCTTCTTCACTTAGAGCATCATATTTTTTCTTAGGCATGCTAATACTATCTATCCATTCTAAATTTTCCATAGCAGAAAGCATTTTATTTTTACGACCAAGATTAATATGACAATTAGAAAGAACTTCTAAAAGAGAAAAACCTTTATGTTGCATAGCTTTAATCATAGTTTTTTCTAATTTTTTAGGTTCAATCATAGTCTCACGAGCTACAAATGAAGCTCCAGCAGCAATAGCTAAGTCACAAGTATTAAAAGTTGGATCAATATTACCAGCTTTTTGAGAAACTGTCCACATACCTTGAGGTGTAGTTGGAGAAGTTTGAGAGTTAGTTAAACCATAGATAAAGTTGTTTATAATAATAAAAGTCATATCGATATTTCTTCTACAACCATGGATGGTATGATTACCACCAATAGCAAGAGAATCACCATCCCCAGCAACACAAATTACAAGTTTATCTGGATTTGCAAGTTTTACACCAGTTGCATAAGCTACTGTTCTACCATGAGTTGTATGGATAGTATTAAAATCTACGTAAGAAGAAAATCTTCCTGAACAACCAATACCAGAAACAACACATACATCATCTTGCTTTACACCCATTTTATCAATTGCTCTAACAAATGTTTTTAATATAACACCATCACCACAACCCCAACACCATAGTGTTGGCATTTTTTCTAATCTTAAATATTTATCATAATTAAATGCCATATTATAACTCCTTAACTTTGCTTACAATCTCATGTGGAGATAGTGGACGACCATTAACTTTAAAAAGACCCTCTATATCAAGTCTGGCAGCTGCTCTTTGAACTTCACTATGAAATTGTCCAATATTTAGCTCAACAACTATTACTTTTTCAATTTTATCTGTATACTCTTTGATTTTTTTAGCTGGTGATGGCCAAATTGTTATTGGTCTAAATAAACCAGCTTTAATACCGTCAGCTCTTAGGTGACGAATAGCTTCTTTTGCAGCAAGAGAAACTGAACCATAAGCAACAATCATGATTTCTGCATCATCCATCATAAACTCTTCATAAGATTCAACTTCATCTTCATGAAGTGCAACTTTATCTTCAAGTCTTTGAATAAGTTTTCTACAAGTCTCAATCTCTTCAGTTGGAAAACCATTTTTATCATGATGAAGACCAGTAAAGTGATATCTGTAACCCTCAAACATTGGATTTAACACTGCTGGTTCATCATGCTCACACTCATATGGAAAGTAATCTTCTGGTGCACCATCAAATCTTTTTCTTGGAACGATTCCAGCTTCAACATCCTCAATAGTTGGGATATCTGCTTTACCATGCATATGACCTAATGTTTCATCTAGTAAAACGATTACAGGTTGCATAAATCTATCTGCAAGGTTAAATGCTCTTACAGTTTCAGTATAACACTCAGCTAATGAACCTGCACATAAAGTGATTGATTTATAATCACCATGAGATGGGTTTTTAGACTGTAAAATATCACCTTGAGCAACACGAGTTGGAAGACCAGTTGATGGACCACCACGCATAACATTTACACATACTAAAGGTACTTCAGCCATTTGAGCTAAACCTAAGTTTTCAGCTTTTAAACTCATACCTGGACCTGAAGTTGCAGTTAATGCTCTTTTACCACTCATAGCAGCACCGATAACACAACAAATACCTGCTATCTCATCTTCCATTTGAATTGCCACACCACCCTTTTTAGGTAAAAGGTCAGATGCAACATGCATAACTTCACTTGACGGTGTTAGTGGATAACCACCAAAAAATTCACATCCAGCATCAACTGCTGCTATTGCTGCTAGTTCATTACCAGTAGATATTACTTCTCTTGTTGCCATTATCTAGCTCCTTGTTCTATTGAATAGTAGTTGTTCGCTGCTATAGCTTCTTGACGAGCCTTAGATTCATCAGTTAGTTTTGCAAAACTAACGCCAGCTTCCTTTAGCTCTTTTCTATCAGCTACGTATATAGCAAAGTCTGGACATGAAAGTTCACATTCTTGACAACCTATACAAGCTTCTGGATGTTCAACTGAAATCATTGAACCTAATGTTGACGAGATTTCATAACGCATTGCAAGTACACCTGCAGGACATACTGATACACAAATATCACATGCTTTACAGTTACTTGTATTTACCCATACTGGCTGATCACCTGGGTTTTCAGTTTTAAAAGTTCCCATTTATTCTCCTATTTTAAAATACAAATCTAATTTGCATATTGCTCTTTACTCAATAAAGAGTATCTAAGTTTTTATAATACAATTCTAAACTGTGCTAATATCGCTTCCTAATATAACATTTTGTTACATTAGGAAGCTCACACAAAATTTAATTATTTACCTAAAACTTCTGCTACTGCTTTACCTATTTCTGCTGGAGAAACAACAACTTTAACACCAGCAGCTTCAAGAGCATCCATTTTCTCTTTTGCAGTACCAGCTGTACCACTTATGATAGCACCAGCATGTCCCATTCTTTTACCTTTTGGTGCAGTCTGACCTGCGATAAAAGCAACAACAGGCTTAGTGATTTGCTCTTTTATAAGTTTTGCAGCTTGAATCTCTAAATCCCCACCAATTTCACCTATCATTACGATAGCTTCAGTCTCTGGGTCTGCTTCAAACATTGGAAGAAGTTGTTTGTATGAAAGACCAATAATTGGATCCCCACCAATACCAACTGCAGTTGTGATACCAAACCCTTCATTACATACTTGATTTGCACCCTCATAAGTAAGAGTTCCAGATTTTGAGATAAGACCAACATTACCTTTTTTGAAAATCATACCAGGCATGATTCCTATCTTACATTCTTCAGCAGTGATAATACCAGGACAGTTTGGTCCAATTGTTTTCATATCATGCTTAACAGCATAAGCTTTAGCAGCTTGCATATCGCGAACCGGAGCACCCTCTGTAATGATTACAGCAAGTTCAATTCCAGCATCAGCAGCTTCCATAACTGCATCTGAAACAAATGCAGGTGGAACAAAAATCATACTTACAGTAGCACCAGTAGTAGCTACTGCATCTTTTACAGTGTTAAAAACTGGTTTACCAAGATGTTCTTGACCACCTTTGTTTGGTGTAACACCACCAACAATATTTGTACCATATGCAAGACATTGCTCAGCATGGAAAGTACCCTCTTTACCTGTAAAACCTTGAACTATAACTTTTGTATCTTTATTTACTAAAATACTCATCTAAATTATTCTCCTTTCGCCGCTGCTACAGCTTTAGCTGCACCATCACCTAAATCATCACCAACAATAATGTTTGAAATATTTGCATTTTTAAGAATCTCTGCTGCTTCTGGAGCATTTGTTCCATCAAGACGAACTACAACTGGTACATTTACATCTGTAATTTTTGTAGCTTCTAAGATACCATTTGCAATTCTGTCACATCTAACAATACCACCAAAAATATTTACAAATATAGCTTTTACTTTTGGATTCTTAAGGATAATTTCAAACCCTTTTGCAACAGTTTCGGCATTTGCACTACCACCAACATCTAAAAAGTTTGCAGGTGTTCCACCCATATAGTTAATAGTATCCATAGTACCCATCGCAAGACCAGCACCATTTACCATACAACCGATCTCACCATCAAGTGCTATATAAGAAAGACCATACTGAGCAGCTTCTCTCTCATCTGCATCTTCCTCTGTTATATCTCTCATAGCTTCAATGTCTGGATGTCTTCCCAATGCTGAATCATCAAATCCCATTTTACCATCAAGCGCAATAAAATCTCCAGAACCTGTTTTTATAAGAGGATTTATCTCTATCATCTCAGCATCATTTTCCATATATAATGTATACAGTTTTTGAGCAAACTTAATCATTTTACTTTGTTCAGCTTTATCTGTGATACCAAGACCAAAAACTAGTTCACGACCATGGAAACCTTGAAAACCGATAGCTGGATCAACAGCAACTTTAATGATTTTCTCAGGAGTTTTCTCAGCAACAGTTTCTATATCCATACCACCTTCAGTTGAAGCCATTATGATTGGCATCTCAGCAGCACGGTCTAATACAACACTAAGATATAGTTCATCTTTGATATCTGCACCATCTTCTATATAAACTTTTTGAACAAGCTTACCTTCTGGTCCTGTTTGGTGAGTAACTAGAGTCATACCTAAAATCTCATCAGCTAATTCTTTAACTTCATCAAGACTTTTAGCTAGTTTTACACCACCACCAAGTCCACGACCACCAGCATGAATTTGAGCTTTAACAACCCAAATAGGTCCACCAAGTTCTTTTGCATTTTCAACTGCTTCATCTACTGAATGGGCAATTTTACCTTTTGGTGTAGGTACACCATACTTAGCAAAAATTTGTTTCGCTTGATATTCATGTATATTCATCTATTCTCCTCTTAATTTATCGACCTATTATATCTACTTAGTTATTTAATTTTGCAATATAATGACTATGTTCTTATGTTGATGCTACAAATTGTAGCATCATATAGTTTATTTGATTTCGTACTGTTCTCTACCCATTTGATACAAATCGTTACCAAAAGTATCATTTATAACTGTAACAGGAAAATCTTTTACAGTTATCTTTCTTACTGCTTCAGGTCCAAGTTCTGGATAAGCTATAACTTCAGCACTTGTAATCTGTTTTCCAAGTAACGCTCCAGCACCTCCTGTAGCACCAAAATAGATACCACCATACTCTTTGCAGGCATCTTTTACTGCTTGATCTCTTTTACCCTTACCTATCATCCCTTTTGAACCATGTTTCAACATAGTTGGAGAGTAACTGTCCATTCTATAACTTGTTGTTGGTCCAGCACTTCCTATAGGGTCACCTGGTTTTGGTGGAGTTGGTCCAACAAAGTATATGATGCTTCCCTCTAAATCAAAAGGTAATTCTTCCCCAGCTTCAATCAAATCTACAAGTCTTTTATGTGCAGCATCTCTAGCTGTATAAATAGTACCATTAAGATACACAATATCTCCAGCTTTTAATTTTCTTGTAACCTCTTCAGTTAATGGTGTTGTTAAATTATAAGTTTTTGACATATTCTTACCTTTTTTATTATATTGTTATATGTGTGTGTCTTGAAGAGTGACATTGAACATTTACTGAAACTGGTAAAGAAGCTATATGGCAAGGATTTGATTCTATATGAACTGCAAGAGCTGTTTTTGTTCCACCCATCCCCATAGCACCAATTCCTAGATTATTTATCTCTGTTTTCATTCTCTCTTCAAGTTCAGCCATCTCAGGATCTTCATTTACACTACCTATATCACGAAAAAGTGCATGTTTTGAAGATATAGCAGCTTTTTCAAAAGTACCACCAATACCAACACCTACAGTAATAGGAGGACAAGGGTTTGGTCCTGCATCACTTATACACTCTTTTACAAAATTTACAATCCCATCTTTTCCAGCAGCTGGTGGGAAAACTCTAGCACGACTTACATTTTCACTACCACCACCTTTTGCAGCATACTCAATATCTATCTTATCTCCTGCAACCAAATCAAAATGGATAATAGCAGGTAGGTTATAACCAACTGTATCTTTAAGATTTGCACGACTAAATGGTTCACAAGTTGATGCTCTTAGATATGCATCTGTATAACCTTGTTCTGTACCTTTGTTAATAGCATCTCTTAAAAGACCACCTTTGATTTTTACATCTTCGCCAACTTTTACAAAAAACACAGCTAAACCAGTATCTTGACAAAGTGGTCTTTTTTCACTTTTTGCAATATCTGCATTTTCTAAAATCTGCCTAATAACCTCTTTACTGACCGGAGATTTTTCATTCTCCATAGCCTCTTTTAGTGCATCATAAGCATCTTGTGGTAAATCTGTACCACAATGAACGATAATATCTCTTACCGCTTTGACAATAACATCAAATTCAATTTCTCTCATTAAAATATTCTCCTATTTATATAAACAATTATTATCCAATAGTCTATCTAGCTTTTAGTAAATATCTACTTAGTTTTTTAGCTCACTAGATATAACACTTTAAATATGTAACTTATTGATATAATTTTTCAATCAACAAGCTAAATAAGTATGAACTTTAAGTGATGGTAAGAATGGATTAAGATGAGAATACTTTCCCAGGAAAATAATATTTATTGATATTTAGAATTAAGTCAGATATTTGAAGTAAATAGAATTTAATTTTTTAATATTTAGAAAGAGATTAGCTTATTTTAAATATAAGTTTATGGGGTTTAAGTATAAGGTGGATGGGGTAGAGGGATTCGAACCCCCGAATGCCAGTACCAAAAACTAGTGCCTTACCGCTTGGCGATACCCCAATATTTAATAATAATAATTTGGTTGCGGAAGCAAGATTTGAACTTGCGACCTTCGGGTTATGAGCCCGACGAGCTACCGAACTGCTCTATTCCGCGGTGTTTTAAACAAACCTCTGTGTGTTTGTGAGCCGAAATTATAGACAAAAAGCTTTTTAATGTCAAGGGTTTTTTGATAAAAATTGTAAATTTTATGTTTTTGGGAGTATTTTGACTTTTTTTAATGATTTTTAATATATAATCTACATCAAATTATATATTAAAGAGATAACAGATGACACCTACACAAAGAGTACTAGAAGCTATACAAGAGATTAAAAAAGGTAACATGGTCATTATGATTGACGATGAAGATAGAGAAAATGAGGGTGATTTGGTTTATGCTGCTGCTTTTTCATCTCCAGAACATGTAAATTTTATGGCTACTCATGCGAGAGGTCTTATCTGTGTTGCACTTAGTAAAACAACAGCAACAAGACTTGAACTAAATCCAATGGTAAGCTCAAACACATCATCTTATGAAACAGCTTTTACAGTTTCAGTAGATGCGAAAGATGCTCTTACTGGTATATCTGCAAAAGAAAGAGATGATACTATAAAAATACTTGCAAACCCTATCAGCCATGCAGATGAACTTGTAAAACCTGGACATATTTTTCCTCTTATAGCAAAAGATGGTGGTACTCTTGTAAGAACAGGTCATACTGAAGGCTCTGTTGATTTATGTCGTTTAGCTGGTCTTAGTGAAGCTGGTGTTATTTGTGAAATCATTAAAGAAGATGGAACTATGGCTCGTCGCGATGATTTAGATATATTTGGTGAAAAACATAGTCTGAAAACTGTTTTTATCTCTGATATTGTTGAATATAGACTTGCAAATGAAAGACTTGTAAATAAAACAAACTCTAAAGAAAGAGAATTTTTTGGTAAAAATGTTCAAGAATATACTTTTTATGACCATGATAAAATTGAACATACTGCTATTGTCTTTGGTAATATTAATGAAGTTGTAAATGTAAGAGTTCATAATGTTATGACAGATATAGAACTACTCTTAAATCAAAAAAAATATAATAATCTTATAGATTCTATAGAATATCTAAAACAAAATAGTGGTATTCTTGTCTTTATTAACAAGACAAATCATCAAGATAATGCTGCTATGAAAGAGATAGGTACGGGGGCACAAATTTTAAAAATACTAGGTGTTTCTAAAATGAACTTACTAACATCTATGAAAAAACCTGATTTTGTCGGTCTAAGTGGTTTTGGTTTAGAAGTTGATAAGATTGTAAATATCTAATGAGGGAATTATTTGTAAGAGAGGAAGACTCTCATAATGTTATTATAGAAGTTGAGTTAGATACACAAGAAATTCAAGAAATGAATCCTTGGCTACTTAGTATTTTTATAAAATATGATTCTACAAAACAAGATAAAGATACTTATGAAGAGTTTTTAGAAACAAAAGAGTCACTTATCATTGCCCTAGAACATAACCAAAGAGCCTTATATGTTGGTAGTAGAGTAGTTGATGGTTGGAATGAGTTTTATTTTTACTCATATGATTCTAAAAATCTTGATAAAACTGTAAAAAAAATACTATCACCTTCTGAATATATCTTTGAAAACAATATCGTAAGAGATACAAAATGGGAATTTTATGAAAATCAATTAGTTCCAAATGAGCTAGAACTACATCATATAGAAAGTTCAAAAATAATCTTTTTACTTCAAGAAGAAGGTGAAGATTTAAGTATTTCAAGAGATGTTGAACACTATGTATCATTCCTTACACCAACACAAAAAGATAGATTTTTAGAAAATTTAAACCTTGATGGGTTTAGTTTTAAAGATGAAATAAGCTCTGAAGAGTTTGAACATGGTGTTGCACTTATTAAAAAGCATATAGTAACCCATAATGAACTAAGAAAAGTTGTTGAAGAATTATTTATAAAAATCAAAGAAGATGGCGGATTTTACGAGGGTTGGAGTACAACCCTTGTTACACAAAATTTAGATTAAGGATATATATGTTTAAAATCGTTGGAGTTATTAACTACCTTATAGTTGTTTTTTTAAATGCTTTTACTGATTTAGGACATAAAATCATCATTCAAAATACCATATTTAAAGTATATGATGGAGATATGCAGATAATTCTTACTGCTATAATTAATGCTCTAATACTCTTACCATTTGTTATGCTTTTTTCACCATCTGGATTTTTAGCAGATAGATTTCCTAAAAATAAAATCATGGAATATTCTGCACTTTTAGCTGTTATTTTAACAATATTTATAACTTATTCATACTATCAAGGTTGGTTTTTTATTGCATTTTGTATGACTTTTTTACTAGCTCTTCAAAGTGCTATATATGGACCTGCAAAATATGGGTATATAAAAGAACTTGTTGGTGCCAAATTTATAAGTAGTGGTAATGGAGCTTTGCAAGCTGTGACTACCATAGCTATACTTAGTGGGATAATCTTTTATACCGTTTTATTTGAAGTTTTACTCGAAGATAATTTTTCAACAAAAGAAGATATTTTAAAAATGATAGCTCCCCTTGGATGGTTGCTTGTTATCAGTTCAATTATAGAGTGGTTTTTAGCTTCAAAGCTACCAAATAAGATGATTCAAGAGAGTCAAAAAGTTTTTGATATTAAAAAATATCTAAGTGGAAAATATTTACGAAAAAATCTAAAAATTGTTACTAGAAAAAAAGAGGTTTTTGAAGCTATCTTAGGTCTAAGCTTATTTTGGTCTATTTCTCAAGTAATTTTAGCTATTTTTGGAGAGTATGCAAAAAGTAAATTAGGTGTAACAAATGCCATCTTTGTTCAGGGCACTATGGCTATGGC
>JAADDU010000021.1 GCA_013153755.1 Campylobacterota bacterium
CATCCATTCCCATTCTCCAAAGCCACTATCTGCATTTATATGCCCAGCGTCTTGTAAAACTTCCATCTCTACATTAAGGTTTTGTTGCATCTGTTTTGCTTCTTCTTGTGTTAGGTATGGGTCATTTGTGGATGTTATTAGTAGTGTTTGTTCTGCATATAGATTTTTTGGTAGTTGTAATGGAAAAAATTCTTTTAGTTCCTCTATATCTGTATCTAAACTCGGTGGTGCTACTAAAAAAAGCTTTTGAACCACTGCATCTAAAACATTTTCGTTACATAGATGAAACCAAAGTGTGTTTGCTAAGGAGTGACATATAACTATAGTTGGTTTAAATGATTTTAACTCTTGAAGTAGTTCATCTCTCCAAACATCCATCTTTGGAAAATCATACTCACTAAACTCTAAAAAACTAACGCAACCATACTCTTTTGCTATCTCAGATGCTAAGTAACTTTGCCAATGTGGATGCGAACTACCACCCCAACCATGAAGTAGTAAAACTCTATCTTTTTTCATCTTCTTCTACCAACCGTTTAAAATTTTTAAGGGTATATAGTTTTATGTTTTGGCTTTTTAATGCTTTTAATTCACTAGAAAAACCAACTTTACTAAAAAGAACAAAAACCACTGCATCTAACTTCGCTAAGGTTGCCTTTTCTTGTAGTTTTGTAAGTGTACTTTTTTTAACTTTAGAGTTTGTATAGTTACAACTTCCAACTACCATCTTTTTAGATTTTGTTTTAGCATATATATCTATCTCTATGTCTTTATCCCAATAACTTTTTAAACTAAAGATAGGGTCATCTTTAAAATCTGCTTTTAAAAGTTCTCCGGAGAGTTGAGTAAATGTATAGCTTACAAACTCTGCAAACCTTTTTTCAAATCTATCTTGAACCTCTTTGTAGTCTCCATCTCTCACACCCTTAAAAAGTGGAGAAACAAATGCAAACCAAAACCTAGTAAAAGGGGCATTGAAGATAATTTTTTTTGAGTTTTTAGAACTTTGAAGTTTTATAACACCAAGGTCACAAAGCTCATCTACAGCTTTTAGTCCAACCTCTTCAGAGATATTGGCTTTTTTAAAAGTAGAGTGTAATCTTCCATCTCCTAAAGCTGCACCACTAAGGATGGAATGAAAAAGTGGCATCCCTGTTGTCATATCACTTATATCGTTACGAATATAACTATAATCTTCTAAGATAAGTGTTTTAACCAGTTCAAATGGCTCTTTATTTGTGTCGATTTTACCCCACTCTACTCCACCAAATATACTGAAAAACTCTAAAGCTTTTTGCATATCTTTTGGTTTATGTTGAGTATAAAAAGAGCTAAATTGTTGTGTTAGTGTTTGTTTGTTGTTTGTGATAGGAGAACCTTTATTATTTAAATTGTAACTATATTTACACTATGATTTTGAATACTTATTTGCAACGCTTTTTTAGAACGATCTGTTAGTGTATATATGTTATCACCCTTTGCTGCTTGTGTTATACCGTAATTAATTTGTGTTTTAAAAGAGTTTATAAAGGTTTGCTTTTTAAACTTTGCATCTAATTTTTCTGCTAACAGTTTTGCAGCTTGAAGAGATGTATTTGGTGTCAATATAATAAAATCACTACCTCCCCATCTTGCTATAACATCACTAATCCTTATCTCTTTTGAGATATATTGAGCTATATTTTTAAGAAGCCTATCTCCTTGTAAAAAACCAAATATAGCATTGATTTTTTGCATATCATTTATGCGAAAATATATAATAGAAAAGATACTATCATATCTATCATACTCCCTCATCGCTTGAGTTAAAAGAGTTTGTAAATGCATACGATTTGAAACTTTTGTTAACTGGTCAGTTGCGACAACTATGGCTAATCTTTCATTTTGACCTAAGCACTTTTTTAATGCTTCATAGTTTAGTATGTATCTATGCATTTTTAAAAGTAATTCATCAAGATTAAATGGTGACTTGATACATTCATTTACTCCTATTTCATAAGCATTATGTATGCTTTTTAGGTCATCCGTTTTAATTAAGTATAAGAATGGTAAAAAGTTTAACTCACTTAAAGAACGGATATGCTGGCATAAAGTCAAAGGGTCTAACTCTAAACATCTCTCATTTGCCAATATTAGATGAATATGATTATCTTTGATATATTCTTCAAAATATTTTTGAGTTGTAACAACTTCTAAATTTATATCACGTATCTTATGAAAAAACTCTACAAGAGTATTTAGCTCTTTTTTGTTATCATTTATCAAGACAATATTGTATTTCATTAATCTATATCACTCAATAAAAAGTTAGTAATATTTGCTATTCTCAACATGGTTTCTTCTCTACCTATTATAGCCATAACACTATCAAGACCTGGTCCACTCATCTTACCGAGTAGTGCAACACGCAAAGGTTGACCAATCTTTCCAAAACCAACTTCCATCTCATCTATAACATCTTGCATAACTTGGTGATATTCGCTAGGTAGATGCAGTGCATCTAATTCAGAAATCTTTGCTCCAAATCTATTTAAAACTTCTAAAGCATTACCTTTAAAGGCTTTTTTCAGTGCTTTTTCATCGTAAGAGGTAGGAGTTGTTAAAATCTCCTTTATCTGAATAGCCATATCTTTTAATGTTTTAGATCTATCTTTTATCTCATCTAAAAGTATCTCTCTTTTATCGTGTGAAGTTAACACCAAATCATACTCTGTTAGTAGTTGAGCTAGTTCATCATTTGGCATATTTTTAAGGTAATGTGCATTTAGCCAGTCTAATTTTTGAGTGTTGTATATGGATGCTGATTTATTTATATCTTTTGGGTCAAAGAGGTGTATCATCTCATCCATGCTAAATATCTCTTGATCCCCATGACTCCAACCAAGACGAACCAAGAAGTTTAAAAGAGCCTGAGGTGTATAACCCATCTCTTTATAAGCCATAACATCAGTAGCACCATCTCTTTTACTTAGTTTTTTACCTTTTTCGTTATGAATCATAGGTACATGGTAAAACTTAGGTATGCTAAAACCAAGAGCTTCATAAACTACTATCTGTTTAGGTGTGTTACTTAAGTGGTCATCCCCTCTTATAACTTCATTTATCCCCATAAGATGGTCATCTATCGCTACAACAAAGTTATATGTTGGAGCACCATCAGCTCTAGCTATAACAAAATCATCTAGTATATCTTCAGCTTGAAA
The DNA here is from genome assembly GCA_013153755.1 of Campylobacterota bacterium. The sequence goes on from JAADDU010000021.1 coordinate 3,204, forward strand.
AACTACATCACCTTTTATGCCATCTTTTACTAAAATCTCCCCACTAAGTGGAGCTTTGATTCTTATAACAGGTTCTACACCCTCAGGAGGAGTTCCATCAAAATCACGATAACGACCATCATACTTTGTTCTTTGTTTGTTAGCCATTTGAGTCTCACGAAGTTGTGTAAGTTCATCTTTTGACATATAACATTTGTATGCTTTACCCTCATCTAAAAGTTGTTTTATGTAAGAAGCATATATCTCATCTCTTTGAGATTGGTATGTTATCTCTCCATCGTGGCTAAGACCTAACCAACTAAAAGCTTTTAGTATAGCTTGTGTAGCTTCCTTAGAGTTTCTAGCTTTATCTGTATCTTCTATACGGAGAACAAATTTTCCACCATTCTTTTTAGCCCAAAGATAGGAAAAAAGAGCAGTTCTTAAACCACCAATGTGAAGATAACCTGTAGGACTTGGAGCAAAACGAGTAACAACCATAACAACACCTTTTTTTATTAGTAATGCTATTTTAGGCAAATGTTGGTTAAAGGTGGGTAAAATAACAAATATAAAATTTAAGTAGGACATTAAATGGGTAAAATATTTTTAATTTTCATCTTTGCTTTAGTATTAAATGCAAAAATGGTTGATGGGGTAGCAGTGGTTGTTGAAGGTTCTGCTATAACACTTTATGAGATAAAACAAGAGATGAAAACATCAAATGTAAAAGCAAAAATGGCTACAGATATTTTAATAAGAAAAACATTGGAAAAATTAGAGATAAGAAAGAGAAAAATCTCTGCTACTAGAAGCGAAGTGTATGATGACATAAAAAGGACTGCATCTAGAAACAAACTAAGTGTTAGTGCTTTTTATGAAGCTGTTAGAAACTCTAATGGATTAACTTCTGAACAGTTAAAAGAGAGAGTAAGAGAGAAACTGTTATCTCAAAAACTTTACTCATCTATAGCATATAAAAACATGTCCGAACCAACTCAAGAAGATATAAAAGCATACTATAAAACTCACAAAGATATTTTTATGCACCCAAGCACTTTTCAAGTTATCATATACAAAACACAAAATCAAGCTAGATTAAAACAAAAAGTTTTAAACCCTATGTTTTACTCTCCAGATATACAATCAAGTGAACAAACTTTACCTTATGATAGAATCTCTCCAGACTTAGCCAACCTTTTACAAAACACATCTATAAATCATTATACCCCTATCGTTCCAGATGGTAACGGTGGGTATATGAGTTTTTACTTAAAAGGTATAGAATCTGCTAAAGAGGAAGACTTATCAGGTGTAAAAAATAAAATTATAAATATGATAATGGCAGAGCAAAGAGAAAATGTTTTAAGTGATTACTTTCAAAGACTTCGTCAAAATGCAAATATAGAAATACTTAGACAAGTTAAGTAAAATGTTAAGCGATAAAAACTTCATAAATATAGCTACTGAGATAGCAAGTGCATCTAAATGTGTTTCAAAACAAGTTGGTGCTGTTATAGTCAAAGATGGTAGGATTTTAAGTACTGGTTATAACGGTACGCCTACTGGCTATCAAAACTGTTGTGAGTATTGGGATAATGAATACACATCAGAACATCACGAATGGTCAAAAACTTATGAAATACATGCAGAAATGAATGCTATCATCTGGGCTGCAAGAGAGGGTATAAGTATAAATGGGGCTACCATCTATGTAACACTTGAACCATGTAGTGAGTGTAGCAAAAACCTTATAGCAAGTGGTATAAAACGGATAGTTTATGCAAAAGAGTATGAATATACACACTCTAAAACAGTTTCAAAGTTTTTAAAAGATAACGGTGTAATTATAGAAAAATTAACTTAGGAGATAAAAATGCCAAGCATAACTATCACTGATCAAGAAGCTCTTGATTATCATGAGTATCCACAACCTGGAAAAATATCTGTAGAAACTACAAAAGCAGTCGCAACTCAGCGAGATTTATCACTAGCCTATACTCCAGGAGTTGCAGTTCCATGTTTAGCTATAGAAAAAAATCCAAAAGATGCTTATAGATATACTGCAAAAAAAAATCTAGTAGCAGTTATAACTAATGGTACAGCAGTCTTAGGACTTGGAGATATAGGAGCACTAGCATCTAAACCTGTTATGGAAGGTAAAGGTGTTTTGTTTAAAAGTTTTAGTGGACTTGATAGTTTTGATATAGAGGTAGATGAAAAAGATATAGAAAAATTTTGTGATGTTGTCTCTGCTATAGCACCAACTTTTGGTGGTATAAACTTAGAAGATATCAAAGCACCCGAGTGTTTTGAGATAGAAAAGAGACTTGTTGAAAAACTAGATATACCTGTTATGCATGATGACCAACATGGAACAGCAGTCATATCTAGTGCTGGAATCATAAACACCTGCATTATAACAAAGAAAAAGATTGAAGATTTAAAGATAGTCGTTGTTGGTGCTGGTGCAGCAGCCATCTCTTGTGCTAGACTTTATCGTTCTTTGGGTGTAAGAAGTATCTATATGTTAGACTCTAAAGGTGTAGTACATACTCAAAGAGATGATTTAAATATATATAAAAAAGAGTTTATGGCTGATGGCTTTACAACAAAAGAGGATGCTTTTAAAGATGCTGATGTTGTTGTAGGTTTATCAAAACCAGGTACATTTAGCATAGAAGATGTTAAACTTATGGGAGAAAATCCTATCATCTTTACTTTAGCAAATCCAACACCTGAGATATTTCCTCAAGATACTAAAAAAGCAAGACCAGATGCTATCATAGCAACAGGAAGAAGTGATTTTGATAACCAAGTAAACAATGTTTTAGGTTTTCCTTTTATATTTAGGGGAGCTATGGATGTCCGTGCAAAAAAGATAAATGAAGAGATGAAATTAGCAGCAGCTCATGCTTTAGCAAAACTAACAAGAGAGGAAGTTCCTGAGTATCTAAATGAACTTTATGGAAAAAAGATTGTTTTTGGAAAAGAGTATATTATCCCAAAACCATTTGATAACAGACTCATAGTTGAAGTTTCAAGCGCAGTAGCACAATCAGCTATAGACAGTGGTTCATCAGAGATGAAAGGGTTTGATATAGAGGTTTATAAAAAAGAGCTATCAAAGGTTCTTAAATAATCACTATCTATTTTATATTTAAACCACTCTTAGAGTGAAAATATTAGTAGAGATAAACTCTCTACTAAATAGGAAGAACTCGGATACTTTTAGAAAGTTTCTCTTTTAGAGTTGATTCTATGGCATAAAGTGTACCTGTTGCACTAGATGCACAACCGTTACATGCACCAAGATAACGGATATAAATATCTATATTTTCATCAGCTTTTTTGATGTCTATAACTTCCATATCTCCACCATCCATGATTAAGAATTGGCGAACATTTTCATCTATCACTGCATCTACTGCTTTTATCTGTTGAACTAGTGTCATATCTTCAAATTTTACTTCCCCACTAGCACTTGCATCAGCAGCAGCTTTCATTTTTTCTTCATCCATCTCTTTTCTTGTATCACGAAGGATGTCAACTAAGTACCACTCACGAGCTTCATGCCCACCTGGTTTTATACAACTTTTACAAAATCCACCAGCTTTTGTGTAGTCTGTGATTTGTTCTATAGTTGTTAAGTCATTTAGACGGATAACCTCTTGAAGTGTTTTTAGACTTACCCTTGCACACTCACAAACGATTATCTCCTCTTCAAAACTCTCTGCATCTACACCCAAGTAAAGTGATGCAGCTTTTTTGATAACATCATAAGCCATAACAGAACAGTGCATCTTTTGAGGTGGAACTGCTGGAGTGTCTGGGTCATCTCTTAGAGCCATCTCAACATCTATATTTGTGATTTTTACTGCTTCTTGAACAGTTTTACCTATACAAAGTTCAGTCATAACATCACTAGATGCGATAGCTGTACCACAACCAAAACTTTTAAATTTTGAGTTTATGATGATGTCAGTCTCTGGGTCTATCTCCCAGTAAAGTCTTACTGCATCTCCACAACTCTCAGCACCAAAATCAGCTACTATAAGTTTGTTTCCTCTAGCAGTTACTTCATCTTCAAACAACTCCCCTTGATGTTGAGGGTTATTCATAAGTGTTGTTACTTTATTTGAGTATGCATCCCAAAGTGATGCTCCAAGTAAATCATCCTTAGCCATAGTATCTTTCCTTTTTATTTTTAATTATCATTTAGTGTAGCTCACACTCTTGAACTTCACCACCCTTAGTTGGTTGCTGTTTTGCAAAAGAGCTTGAAATCGCTCTTAGTCTTGCAACTGCATCTTTGAAATGTTTTATAGTATAGTCTATCTCTTCATCAGTTGTAAAACGGCTAAGACTTAGTCTTATCCCTGTATGAGCTAGTTCATTATCAGCTCCAATTGCCAACATAACAGTATTTGCTTCTAAGTCTTCACTTGCACATGCACTACCTGTTGAAGCTCCGATTTGTCCGTTGTTTAGATCCCAAAGCATCCCTTCACCCTCAACACCTCTTATAGATATAAGTATAGTATTTGGTGTACGGTTTGCTCTGTCTCCAACTACAAATGTATCACTAAGTTCTAAAAGTGCATCTTCGAGTCTATCTCTTTTTGCTCTGATAGATGCCATAGTCGCTTGAATGTTTGAAGTTGCCAACTCTATCGCTTTTCCCATACCAACTATGTAAGGAACATTTAGTGTGCCTGAACGGCGACCACCCATATGTTCTCCACCATGAAGTAGTGGTGTAAGTGGTTGAGAGTTTTTGATATATAAAGCTCCTACCCCTTTTGGACCATGAAACTTATGAGCAGACATACTCACAAAGTCAACATGAACTGCTTGTAAATCTACTGGTATTTTTCCAACTGCCTGAACTGCATCTGAATGAAATAAAACACCTTTTTCTTTACAAATTTCACCTATCTCTTTTATAGGGAAGATTGAACCTGTTTCATTTGATGCCCACATGATAGATACAAGAGCAGTTTTATCTGTTATAAAACTCTTAACTACTTTTGCTTCAACTACACCTTGCTCATTTACTGGAAGATATGTAACCTTTACACCTTGCTCTTCTAAAAACTTACAAGTTGAAAGAACTGAGGGATGCTCCACCTCACTTGTAACTATGTGGTTTTTATCCCCATTTACAATGTGGTCTATAAAAACTGACTGTAAAACCCAGTTGTTTGATTCTGTCGCACAAGATGTAAACACTATATCATCTTCATCTGCAGCATTTAGTGCTGTATAAACTTGATTTATCGCTTTGCTTAGTGCTGGATGTGATGCTGTACCAAACTTATGAAGTGAGTTTGGGTTTCCATATATTTCACTGAAAAACGGCATCATCTCCTCTACAACTTTTGGATCAACCATAGTTGTAGCATTGTTATCTAAATAAACTTGCATATTTTACCTTTATAAAATAGATAATAAATATCATTATTTTTAAATAAGACAAAGTTTGTCTTCTTTTACTTTTGACATCATAATAGGTTTGTTATTATGATAAGCTTAAGAGAAACTGACTTCTTATAGTATTTAAGGTATAATTGCACCTTAAAGGTAAAATATATGTGTAATTTTAACAAACAAGACAAACAAACTAAAGAATTTTTTCATCTTTTTATGAAAAAAAGTGCTGATACCGTTGGTGGAGTAAACTTTTTTTTAGGGATGATTGATGAATTAAGAGCTACAAAACCACACCCACTTACAACAAACAAATGTAAAGTAGTATCTGATAAAGTTCAAATAGAGTGGAATAAAATCATTTTTAAAGATAAACTTGATGTTTTACAAGAGCTTATAATACTACATAAAAGCTCACAAGATATTGAGTTTAATATACTAGATACAGAAAGTATAAAAAAGAAAAAAAGAGTGTCAAATGTCATAAAAGCACTTGCACCGGTAGTTTTTAGTGTTAAACCAAAAGATACTAATGATGGTGGAGGATTTGAATTTAAAATCTTTGAAGATATAGATTTAGAAAACGGAAAAACTAAACTAAACCCAGTATTTATTGCTTTATTTTTTTGCTCTATTGAGTTTACAAAAAAAGCTTTAAAGTATGAAATTTAAAACTTAAATGGTATAATCGCAAAATTAATTATACATTTAAAGGTTTATAATGGCTCAAACTATAACTGAAAAAATATTTTCACAGCATGTTGGTAGAGAAGTTTTTGCAGGTGAAATTATTCGCTCAAATATCGATATGGTTATCGGTAATGATATTACAACGCCTATCTCTATCAAAGCATTTGAAGATAGTGGAGCAGAAACTTTAGCAAATCCTGATGGGTTTTCTATCGTTCTTGACCACTTTATCCCTGCAAAAGATATAGCATCTGCTAATCAAGCAAGAATCAGCCGTGATTTTGCAAAAAAACATAAACTTAAAAACTTTTTTGATGAAAAAGATATGGGAATCGAACATGCACTTTTACCTGAGAAAGGTCTTGTAGTTCCAGGTGATGTAATCATCGGTGCAGACTCTCATACTTGTACTCATGGGGCATTAGGAGCATTTTCAACTGGTATGGGTTCTACTGATTTGGCATTTGCGATGATAAGTGGAGGAAACTGGTTTAAAGTTCCAGAGTCTATCAAAGTAAACTTAAGTGGAAAGCCAAAAGAGCATACAACTGGTAAAGATATAATCCTTGAGATTATCCGTATGATTGGTGTTGATGGAGCACTTTACAGAACTTTAGAGTTTACTGGTTCAACTATAGAGCATCTAAATATGGATGATAGATTTTCCATGTGTAATATGGCTATAGAAGCTGGTGCAAAAAGTGGTATCGTAGCTTATGATGATATAACTAAAGAGTTTTTAGCAGATAAAGACTTAGCAAGAGAGCCTCGTATCCACCAATCAGATACAGACGCAAACTACTGCATGACTTTAGATATAGATGTGGCAAATCTTGAGCCTGTTATCGCTTACCCATTTTTACCATCAAATGGTCATAGTATCTCTCAAGCAGTAGCAGATAAAATTAAAATAGATCAAGCTTTTATAGGAAGTTGTACAAATGGTCGTTTAGGTGATTTAAAAATTGCTTCAGAAATTTTAAAAGGTAAAAAAGTTCATCCTGATGTTCGCCTTATCGTAACACCTGGTACTCAAAAGATACTAAAAGAAGCATATAAACTTGGATATATGGATATCATTATAGATGCAGGTGGAGTTGTGAGTAACCCAACTTGTGGAGCTTGTCTTGGTGGCTACATGGGGATTCTTGGGGATAATGAAGTTGCAGTTTCTACTACAAATAGAAACTTTGTTGGTCGTATGGGAAGTAGAAGTTCTAAAGTTTATCTTGCAAATTCTGCTGTAGCAGCAATCTCTGCTATAACTGGCTATATAGCAGACCCTAGATAAAACATCACTAAAAACTCATAAGTTTTTGGTATAATCACGCCAATTATTTTAAATTTACAAAGGAAAACAATGAAAAAATTGATTCTAATACCAGCTTTAATGCTAGGTACAATGGCAATGGCTAAACAGCCAAAGTATGAAATTTCACCTATGATAGGTTATAACTTAGCAGAGGGAAACCTAGACTTTAAAGATCATGGTCATATGCTTGGTGGCTTAGAGCTACAATTTAACTCACCTGACTCTAAAGTAAGTCCAGAATTTTCTATAATGGTCTCTCCTAGTGCTGATTATGAAGGTGGAAAAGATACAAATATTTATCGTGGAGCATTTAATGGTGTTTATACTTTTGATAATGTACAAGGTGTAGTACCATTTGCAAAAGCTGGTTTTGGTTATGAAAAAATCAGTTCTGAAAATGCAGATAACAAAAGTGCTGCTTTCCTTGATGCAGGTGCAGGTTTTAAAATGTTTTTTACTGAAAATATAGCTCTTAAAATAGAAGCTATCTATATGGCTAAACTAGCTTCTCATAATGCAGGTACAGCTGATAACAACTTAGTTGGTATGGCTGGTCTAACATTTGCATTCGGTGGTGAAGAACCTGCTCCAATAGATGGTGATGATGATAATGATGGTGTTTTAAACTCTATGGATAAATGTCCTAATACAATTAGTGGTACTTCTGTAGATGCTAAAGGGTGTAAAATAGATGGAGATGATGATAAAGATGGTATTCTTAACTCTGTTGATGAATGTCCTACAACTCCTGCTGGTGAAGCTGTAGATACTAATGGCTGTAGTCTTGATAGTGATAAAGATGGCGTTGTAAATGCTATGGATAGATGTCCTACAACTCCTATTGGAACAACTGTAGATGCTAATGGCTGTAAAGTTGATGGAGATGATGATAATGACGGCGTTTTAAACTCTATGGATAAATGTCCTGCAACTCCTGCTGGTGAGGCTGTAGATGCTAAAGGGTGTAAAATAGATGGAGATGATGATAATGATGGCGTTTTAAACTCTATGGATAAATGTCCAAGCACTCCTAAAAATACAGAAGTAGATGCTCAAGGATGTATGCTGCCTGTTAACTTACACATCAATTTTCAAAATAACTCTTATAAAGTTGATAAACAATCAGATAGAAATATCCAAAAATTTGTTAACTACTTAAAAACTAGAAATAATATAAATGCTGAAATCATTGGATATACAGATTCAATAGGTAAAGCATCATATAATAAAAAATTATCTCAAAGAAGAGCTAATGCTGTTAAAGCTATTATAGAAAGTAAAGGTATCTCTGCAAGCAGAATCACTGCAACTGGTATGGGTGAAGCTAATCCTGTAGCTACTAACTCTACAAGAGCAGGTCGTGCTTTAAATAGAAGAATTGAAGCTAAAGTTTCACATAAATAGATGCTAGATATACCATGTGTTATATTTGCAGGTGGTAAAAGTAGCAGAATGGGAGAGGACAAAGCTCTTCTCCCTTTTGCAAAAGAAAAAACACTAACCCAATACCAACTCCATAACTTCAACAAAATTTTTAAAAATGTATACATATCTTGTAAAGATAAGCATAAATTTGATTTTGATGCTAATTTCATAGAAGATATAAAATCAGAAACTTCTGTATATGCACCAACTTCGGGCTTTGTAGCTATTTTTAAGAAACTTCAAGAAGATAGATTTTTTGCTATTAGTGTAGATGCACCATTTATAACAAAAAAAGAGATTTATAAAATTTTACAAGCAGATAAAGATGATGTAGATGCAGTGGTTGCACAAACAGAATTTGCAATACAACCAATGTGTGGTATCTATCATCGTTCATTAGAACCAAAATTTATAGATATGTATCAAAAAAACAATCACAAACTAGGCTTTTTACTAAAATCTTCAAAAACTATTTTCTTAAAATTTGACGATGAAAAACCATTTTTAAACCTAAATCATCCAGCTCAATACAAAGAAGCTCTAAAAATATCACCATTAACTCATTAATTTATGCTAAAATAGTGACATTAAAAAAGCAATTTAAAAAAGGTAAAAGCATGAAAAAAAGACAAATTTTATTGATGGCACTTTCTATAGCTCTTCTAAGTGTAGGTTGTTCAACTTCTAGTGGTAGATATGTGAGTCATGGGGATAAGATAGTAATCTCTTGTGAAGATGGAGATAATGATAAAGATGGTGTTTTAAACTCTAAAGATGAATGTCCAAATACTCCATTTGGAAAAGCAGTTAATGAATTTGGTTGTTTTGTTGATGGTGATGATGACAATGATGGTGTTTTAAATTCTAAAGATGAATGCCCAGGTACCGTTGCAGGTGCTACTGTAGATAAATATGGTTGTATAGTTGATGGTGATGATGATAACGATGGTATTCTCAACTCTACTGATAAATGTCCAACAACATCATTAGGAGCTACTGTTGATGAAGTAGGTTGTGCATTAAGTCTTGATAATGATAATGATGGTGTTCTTAACCCTATAGATAAATGTCCAGATACTTTACCAAATCAGGTAGTTAATGAAGTTGGCTGTCCTGTTGATGGAGATGATGACAATGATGGTGTTTTAAATTCTATGGATGAGTGTCCAAATACACCTACAAATGTTAGAAAAGTAGACTTCAGAGGTTGCATGGAAGAGGTAAATCTAAATATTACATTTGAAAACAAATCATACCATGTTGATAACAACTCTCGTAAATATATTGATGAACTTGTTGAGTTTTTAAAAGCAAAACCATCATATAATGTACAAATCATAGGATACACAGACTCAGTAGGCAAAAAAAGAGATAACTTACTTTTATCTCAAAGAAGAGCAAGAGCTGTTAGAAATGTTATCATTAACAAAGGCATATCTCCAACTAGAGTAATCGCTACAGGAAGAGGGGAAGCTAACCCAATAGCAAGTAATTCTACAAGTGAAGGTCGTGCTTTAAACAGAAGAATAGAAGCTAGACTATACCAAAACAACTAGCAATATACTATATATCTTCTTTCCCCTTGTAATATTTTATAAGGGGAATTACTCTACATTATTAACACCTATCTGCTATAATATTAAAAACACAATAAAAGAAAAAATATGAATTTAACACATTTAGATGAAAATCAAAGACCAAAAATGGTTGATGTTTCTGATAAAAATCAGACAACAAGAGTAGCTGTGGCTTCGGGAACTATAGAGATGAGTCAAGATGCTTATGATAATATAGTAAGTCAAAGTAATAAAAAAGGTCCTGTTTTACAAACTGCTGTTATAGCTGCTATAATGGGTGTTAAACAAACAAGTACTCTTATCCCTATGTGCCATCCACTAAATCTTAGTGGTATAAACTGTGATATAGAAGAGCTTCCTGAACTTCCAGGTTTTAAGCTTATGGTTACTGCTAAACTAACAGGTCAAACAGGTGTTGAGATGGAAGCTTTAACAGGTGTTAGTGTTGGCCTTTTAACCATCTACGATATGGTAAAGGCGATAGATAAAGGGATGGTTATACGAAATGTACAACTAGAAAAAAAATCAGGAGGTAAAAATGGTGATTTTAAACGATAGTGATAAAAAACTAGAGCTAACTTATCCATGTTCTTGGTCTTATAAGCTTATAGCTTCTGAAGTGGATGCACTCAAAAAAGCTATAACAGATGTGATAGATGAGAGAGAGCATAAGCTAACTCATTCTAAAAATTCAAAAGGTGGTAAGTATATAAGCATGAATCTTGATCTACTTGTTCATAATGAGGATGATAGAAACTTTATATATGAAGCCCTAAAAGCTCATCAAAATATTAAAATGGTATTGTAAAAAAGGATTTGTAATGCAAGAAGATAAATTAAAAGAGAGTTTGATAAACTCATATCAACATAAAAATGATTCTCTAACACAACGGATTTCAAATGCTATAAGAGAGTTAAATACTGATATAGACTCACTAAATTTAGATGAAATCAGAACTATATCTACAACCATCCTAGATATAGAAACAAAATCCTTAAAGGATGATATGGAGTCACTTTTAGCACAAAAAGAGCTTATAGAGAGAAGTTTAGAGAAAAAATATCACTCTTTACAAGAATCTAAATGTGAAATCTTTAACGCTATAGAAACAGAGTTAAACAATGACAAAACTTTACTAAAACTACATCAAATCAAACTACAATCAGTAGCATTGTATGACTTTTTAAGTGAGATGGTGGAATCTGCTATCATAACTACTCTTGAAAAAGAAAAAGACATAGATATAAAAGAGACTATCCAAGAAGTTATCAAAGATATAACATTTGAAGCTATTAAAGAGGGCTCATTAAATACAATCAGAATTAGAAAGATTTTATCCACTATCTTACAATCTGCTATAGATATATCAGAAGCGACACCAACAAAAGCTAACGATATTTTAAACGCAACACTTAGAGGTATGAGAAACGGTCTAATTCATTCTATAGATAGATTTAAAAAGAGATTAGCTTTCATGCCTATCGAAGCAAAGCATATACTTATAGAAGATTATGATACCATTATGGAAGACTTGAATCAAACAGATACTTTATTTTCACAAGTTGTACAGATTCAAGCTGCAGAAAATACAAAAGAGACTCAAAAACTACTTTTAGAAATTGATAAAGATATGAGATATGATTTACAAGAACTAATCAACATATCAAAAGAAACAGCAGATGCTATGAGAAAAAGATTTTCTTCATTTGCTAAAGATGCAGTAAAAACAGCTGATAATGCTTTAAATTCTGAAACTGCAATAGAAGCAAAAAGAATGGGTATACAAGCTTTTAATGTAGCAAAAGTAGCACTAGGAAGTGCTATAAAAAGTGCAAAAGATGCTATGGAGAGATAAGGGGTTTAAGACCCTATCTCTTTTAATCTTTCTAAATCTTTAATATCATCAATATTAATTTTTCTTAGATCTATATATTTGCTAGTAAGTGTTATTTTATGCTTATTTAGTATATTTATCTTTTTAAACTGTTCCATATCTATATCTATCTTTTCTTTGCTAATAAGTACAAAATCATCTCCATATATTCTAAAGATTAATGTTGTTGGAAAATTAGTATTTAAATGGTTGGCTATCTGAGATAAAAGCATATCTCCCTTTGTCCAGCCATATTTATTATTATAAATACTAAAGTTATGCATGTATAAAATATTAATACAAGTGTACTCTTTTTGAAAATATTCTTGATTTAATATAAATTTCAAATAATCAGCATTGTAAACATTTGTAATTTGATCTCTATAAAAGTATGAAAATCTTTCTTTTTCTAAATCTGTTTTAGGTAACTGGTTTATAGTTCCTTGAGGTTTGATATCTGAAAGAGCTAATTTTGCATATTTAAGTACTTCTGGATGAAATTGTTTTCCTGAAAGCGTCTCTAATTTTTCCATTGTTTCGGCAATATCACTTTTTCCTTTATAAA
>JAADDU010000085.1 GCA_013153755.1 Campylobacterota bacterium
TGTTGGTATAAAAACTTGAGCTTGTTCAGGGTTCATTTTTAACTCATCTGTAGTAAAGCGTTTAAGTTCATGCATATCTTTTTCTTTACATCCTGGGTGAGCTGCGATAAGATAGTATGTTAAAAACTGATTTTTACCCTCTTCTTTGTTCATCTTATCATACATCTTTTTAAAATCAACCAACTCCTCTTTACCTGGTTTTCCCATAAGTTCCAAGATATGCTGTTGTGTATGTTCAGGTGCTACTTTCATCTGCCCTGAAATATGGTGTTTTACCATCTCTTTTAAGTAGCTATAACCATGAGCTTTATCTGCATTTATCAAATCATACCTGATTCCACTTGCAACAAAAGCATGTCTTACACCCTCTGTATTTCGTATGCGTCTAAGCAGGTTTATGTTTCTATCATGGTTTACATGCATAGTTTTACAAAGTCTGTCTGCATCTACACACTTCATAAAGTCACAAGTACCTTTTTTAAGTTTTTTATCACACTCATAACCATACATATTTGCTGTTGGTCCACCAACATCACTTATAACACCCTTGTAATCTTTGTATTTATTAAAAACTTTTGCTTCATCTACTATGTTATCTTCACTTCTAGTTCTTATGGTTCTGCCTTGATGAACACCGATAGCACAAAAATTACACTCTCCCCAACAACCATGATGTGTCATAATGGAAAATTTTATGGTCTCAAGACATTTTACTTTTCCATCTTTTGCATAGTATGGGTGTAACTCTCTTGTAAATGGTAGATTTGAATTTGCATCCATCTCTTTTTCATTTAAATAGTCACAAGGTGGGTTTTGAATCAAAAAACGGGTATCTACTGGTTGGCATAATCCCTTTGCTGTTAAAGGGTCATTGTTATCATAAAAGTCATCAAATAGATCTATATACTTCTCTTTATCATCTACACACTCTTGATGTGATGGTAGTTGTATATACTCATAATTTGGCTCTTTTGCTATGTAAGCTACTCCTCTAATATCACGAAAATCTCTACCTTGTTCAAGTGCTTTTGTAAGTTGTTCAAGTGCTATTTCACCCATACCATATATGAGTATATCTGCTTTAGAATCAAAAAGGATGGGTTTTTTAAGTTTGTTTTGCCAGTAATCATAGTGTGTTACACGACGAAGAGAAGCTTCTATACCACCTAAAACGATGGGAACAGTGTTTTTAAAGTATCTTCTTATGAGGTTAGTATATACAAGTGCTGCTCTATCTGGTCTTTTGTTATTTACTCCCCCTGGAGTATAGTCATCAGAATTTCTAAACTTTTTAGTAGCTGTGTAGTTAGATACCATACTATCAACACTTCCACCACTAACACCCCAGTAAAGCCTAGGCTCTCCAAGACGCATAATATCATCAGGACTTTTAATATCTGGTTGACCAATCATACCAACCTTATAGCCCATCCTCTCAAGCATCCTACCAACCATAGAAACACCTATAAAAGGGCTATCTATATATGCATCTCCACTAACTAGGATAATATCACAATAGTCCCAACCAAGCTCATACATCTCTTCGCGTGTTGTTGGCAAAAAATCTTTTGCACTAAAGGTTATGGTATCTTTGTTACTAGTATGTCGGTTTTTGCTTCTGTTTCTTCTACTCATAGTGTCATAATATCAAATAAATATAAAATAAGAGGTTAGATTAGAATAGAGATTTAAGAGATTTTCGCTAAAATGTCATTATTATTTTTTGGAGAGTCTCAAAGTTGTCTTTAAACTTAAAAACATATACACAACATTTTACAAATCCACTCTACCTAGAAAGTGGACGCATACTTGAACCTTATGATATAACTTATGAAACATATGGTGAACTAAATGATGACAAAAGCAATGTAGTTGTAGTTTGTCATGCTCTTACAGGTTCACACCATGCAGCAGGTACTTATGAAGGTGATAACAAAGCTGGTTGGTGGGATGGTCTTATAGGCTCAGGTAAAGCGATAGATACCGACAAATACTTTGTAATATGCTCAAATGTTATAGGTAGCTGTTTTGGCTCAACTGGTCCTATGAGTCTTCAACACCCACACCATGAACACTACAGATACAAATTTCCAGTAGTAACCATAAAAGATATGGTTAAAGCTCAAAGAATCCTTTTTGACAAACTAAATATACATAGAGTTCATGCTATAGTTGGTGGAAGTATGGGTGGGATGCAGGCACTTCAGTTTGCTATCCACTACCCAAACTTTGCAGATAATATCATAGCTATGGCAGCAACACATGCGACACAACCTTGGGCAATAGCATTTAACAAAGTAGCTCAAGAATCCATACTAAAAGACCCAGATTTTATGCAAGGTTATTATGACCCAGAAGTTATAAAAGAAAATGGTTTATCTGGTATGGCTGTTGGTCGTATGGCTGGGCATATAAGCTTTTTATCTCATGAATCTATGGCACAAAAATTTGGACGAGAGTACAAAAGAGATGATGGACTTTATGAACTTTTTGGTAAGTTTCAAGTTGAATCATACTTAGAGTACAATGGTTATAACTTTACAAAGTGGTTTGACCCACTAGCCTATCTCTACATCACAAAAGCAATAAATATCTTTGATATAGGTCGTGGTTTTGATAGCTTGGCAGATGCACTAAAAAAGATAAAATCTTCACTGCATCTAATAAGTTTTAAAGATGATATACTATTTAAAAATACAGAAATGAAAGAGATAGCAGATACACTATCTAAGATAGAGTACAAAAACTATAAGTACATAGATATAGATAGTAACTATGGGCATGATGCTTTTTTAGTTGAACTTGATAAATTTGAACACTATGTAAAGGAAGCATTAAATGGCTAAAAAAGAAAACTTTGAAACAAAACTAAATGGTGCTAAAAAAACACTAGAGATACTAATGAAGCCAGATATAACTCTTCAAGAAAGTGTAAAAGCTTACGAAGATGGTATGAAAGAGTTAGAAGATGCTCAAAAGATTTTAGAAGATGCAGTAATAAAAATCAAAGAGATAAAGAGTAACTAATGAGATGTGCTGTCCTTCAACTTAATGCTCAAGGTATGAGTAGTACAAAGCTATATAACTATATAAGGATAGCCCATAAAAAAGGGGTTAAAGTTTTGCTTTTGGGCGAGTATGTACTAAACCCTTTTTTTAAAGAGTTACAAAACCTCTCTATCTCTATGATACAAGAACAAGCTCAACATCAAAGTAAAGTTTTAAAAGAGTTAGCTTCCACATATAACCTAACCATCATAGCACCACTAGTTATAGTAAAAAAACAAAAAGTATATAAAACAGTGGCAAAATTTGCACCATCTTCCACTTCTTACTATCAGCAACAACTTCTCATAAACTACCAACATTGGAACGAAGAGAAATTTTTTGCAAACTCCGTAGCACCTTTAAAATCTCCACTTATTTTTAAAGTAGATGGGTTTAAATTTGCCATTATCAGTGGTTTTGAACTACATTTTGATAAACTTTGGTCTTATGTATCTGCAAAAAATGTAGATGCAGTGCTTTT
>JAADDU010000114.1 GCA_013153755.1 Campylobacterota bacterium
CTCTATAATCTAGTGTCTCATCCCCTTTTTGAAGTAGCACAAAAAAGTTCTCTAGCTCCCATGGTCTTTCTCTAAAGCTATACTCATACTGTTTTAGCATATCAAGGTGTTTTTGCGTCCACGAAAAGGTACTCCCATCATAAAAGTTTGGTGCATCTCCTAATGCTCTTGAGAGTGTTTGCATCGGTTTGGTTGCAGGGTTTATGAGTACGACCTTTTTGACTTCTGGCAGTTGTGAAAGATATGTAGCATAAAACCCACCAAGAGATGAGCCTATAAGATAGACCTCTCCATGATATGATGCTATAAGCTCTTTGAGTGTTGCTATGGCTAATTCTGGAACATAAGAGAGTGAAGGAGCTATAAAATCTTCATCTATACTCTTAAAATACTCCCGAAACTGTTTTGCTTTGCTTCCGTTTCCGTGACTTCCAAAGCCGTGTATATAAATTATCATCTACCCACCTTTAAATATCTTCCATATCAACCAAATAGTTCAAAAGTATCATTTTGCTTTTAACACCATCTTCATCAAATATTTTGTTCTCTTGTGGCTTATCATTGGCTAAAACTACATTTATCATCTCTTTTAGCTCCATTATCTTGGAAAAACTTAGTTTTTCATAGAGTTTTGACAACTCCTCAAATATCTCTAAAAATCTATTTGCATTATCTACACTCATCTCTTTGAGTGCTACACTTTTCATCAACTCTTGCAAAGCATATAAAAAAGATTCACTTAGATATGGATAAAACTTCATAAGCTCTTTGACCACCTCTATCATAGAACTTATATAGCTTTGATCATCTTCTTGGATTATAGAAGCAAAACTATTCATCGTATAAAACAGGAGTATATCATCACTCAGTATCTTATAACCATCTACCTTTTTTATCTCCTCCACAAAAGTAGCCAAAAACCACTCCAAACCATCATAAGGCTCCTCTTGATACTTTTGTATAACATGAAGGGAGTTTACAAGCAATCCAAATCTTCTAGCTAGATGCAGGGCTATCTTTTGGTGTTCAGCATTTGTCTCATCATAATGATCTCTAAATTGAGCCAAAATCTGGTTAAAATAATCAGGTATATACTTCATCTCTTCACTATAAAGTACTTTAAAAAGATACCCCTCAAACTGCATAGTGGTATCATCTTCTTTGTATGGGTAGTATTTTGCTCGTATAAACTCTTTAAACTCCAATGCTTGATGGTACATTGTTCTTGCATAGTTTACAAAGAGTGGTGTCTCTAAAGTAGCTCCTGCTTTGACTTCATCGCTCAACTCTTCTGCTAAAGCATTGTTTAGCATATACTCAAACTGCTCTTTTGCACATGGTGCATCAACACTCTCATCCAACTTTACTACATCTTCAAGATAGAGAAAAAACTCTGCTAGTTCTATATCATCTAATGTTTTGAGATATATAAGTAACATAGCTATATTGTCATTTCCAAGCAGCGAAACAAACTCATTAAACTCATCACTACTTAAAGCTATTATCTCATCTACTCTATTGTTTGAGAAATCTACATCACTCAACTCTCTATTTTTAAGTTTCAGCCAGTTTGGTATGTTTTGAACCTCTTTAGCTTGGTTTTTTGAAAATATGTTTATCATGATACAACTACTCCTTTATAGCTTTGTCTATTAACTTAACAACATCCTCACCTTCATAGATAATACTCATAAATTTAGCGATTTTATCGTCTGTTTGTCTATTTAGATTGAGTAACTCTTTTTTGTTTAAAACCTCTACGATGTAGCTTATACCCAACCTCTCTTTTGTTGCTTTTACTACAGATGTATTCCTGTTATCCAAACGATTAAATAACTCTAAATCATACTCTTTCTTTACATATTCATTTAGTCTGTTTATAGCTTTAAAAGTTTTGAGATATTTTGGATGATTTTTATCGAGAATGAGCTGTTTCTCTTGAGCAAAAAACACCAAGTAGTTATCTTCCATAGGAAAACCATTACTATCTAAAATTTTATCTGTTTGGTAGTTATCTATCTTATCTTGAAGCTTTTTTGCAAGGTATGAGTTTGAGTCTTTGAGAGCTTTGAGTATCTGCTTTGCTTCTTCTACATAACTCTTTCTTTTTGCTTTATTCCAAAATAGAGGTGCAGGAGCAAGGTTTGTGATGCGATCTGCGAGTTTTACCATCTGTACACATTTTGGCTCTTTTTTAAGTCGTTTGAGAGAGTCTTGCATCTGTGCTTGTTTACTTGGCAATGTTGTATCTTTTGTGAGGGCTTCTACACCACGCACAACACTATCTACATTTTCTAGCTTAAGATTACGACTGCTCACCCTCTCTTGTGTGTCTTCGTTGACATCGTGAAGCAAAGCACATACTATGGCTACATTTGCTTCATCATAACTTACAGGGTGCATTGAGAGTGAGTTTATGATCTCATTTGCCACACTTACTATGTGAAATGCATAAGACAGACCTTCTGGTGTTTTTTGTTCTCCATGAGCCTTAAGAGCAAAGGCAAGTGCATCTTTGTAGTTTTTTGTGGAGTAGAGTTCTTGAGGCATCTCTACATCCTGAGCCTTTTGTAACTTAAAGGTAGATTTTTTATTTTTAAGCACTACTATCTCATGTACCTCTTCTTCATGAGGTTGAGGGTGGAGTAAATAGCTGTTTTTTCTGCCATCTTTTGTTCTGTAGAGAATCTCCAAATCTATATAAGAACCATTATCAAGCTCCTTAGTATAGAAGTTTATCTCCTCTATACTCTCTACATCACCAAATCTTTTAGAGAGTTTTTTTACCTCTTTACCAAACTCAGATGGCAATGCAACCCCACCAAACTCAAACCAGCATCCATCATACATAGGACCAAAATGGCAGTGTTTTTCTATAGTAAATGATTTTTGTATATCATCTTTTATGTAGCAAAACTCTATATATCTGCTTACTTCATAAACAGCAACTATTTTACACCCTTTTATATCACTTATATATCTGTTTCCTACCATATGTTTAAAAGTCCTTTTTTTGTTTTTGTGTTCATTAGTCACTTCTTATTTTACAATGGCTATACATCTCACTTAGTACCTCTTGATACTCTTTATTTTCACTATATTCTACCCATTTTTTAAGATCAAAATGTTTATCATTAAAAAGTTGTTTTTTAATAGTGTAGTATTTCGCAGATTTATATCTATACAGTATAAGCCCTTTATCACCAACAACAAAGAGTTCAAATGAAGATGTAAATAGTTTGATAAAAGCACCAATACTCATAAAGAAATAAATCATAAATAGACTATGTGTCATATCTATCATCCTGTCATCATTCATATATTTATATCGTGCAGGATGAAATAACTCCTGTGAATAATCATACATCAGATAGATTCCAAGTAAACAGATAAGTAAAAACACAAGCCTGTAAATAGTTAACTTTTGAAAATCTTTTTTTGTTGGAAGTTTAGAGATATAGTGAGGTTTTCCTA
>JAADDU010000028.1 GCA_013153755.1 Campylobacterota bacterium
GGTCATATGATAGTTGTAGCTGACTGGATGGGTATGAGTCAATCTGAAGAAAATAAAGCATTTATGGTTATCATCCAATTAGCTGCTATTTTAGCCGTTGTGTTTAACTATAAAGATAAGTTTTCTCTCTCAAAGATAGATCTTTGGATAAAGATCATGATAGCATTTTTGCCACTTGCCATAGTTGGTTTTATCTTTAAAGATATCATAAAAGAAGCTTTTAATCCCCAAGTTGTAGCATATATGTTTATCATAGGTGGTATAGCTTTTTTAATACTTGAACATTTTTACAAAGATGAAAGACAATATATCCATGATGTAGAGGATGTTACATACAAACAAGCTGCATGGATTGGATTTGCTCAAATGTTTGCACTCATACCGGGAACTAGTCGAGCAGGTTCTACTATAGTAGGTGCACTTTTAGTTGGACTTTCAAGAAAAGCCGCTGCAGAGTTTTCATTTCTTTTAGCACTTCCTGTTATGGGTGCTACGAGTGGATACGACTTACTAAAGCATTATCAAGATTTTTCAAATGAAGGATTTTTACCTCTTTTAGTTGGATTTATCGTAGCATTTATAGTGGCATACTATACGATGAAGTATTTTATAAAATTTTTAGAGAAGTTTACTTTTAGAGCCTTTGGAATCTATCGTATCATATTTGGAATAATACTTTTAATGGTGTATCTATAATGTTAGGAGAGATTGTTCACTTTATCGTAGATGCGGTTGAAAGCCTTGGATATGCGGGGATTTTTATCATGATGTTTTTGGAGAGTTCATTTTTTCCTTTTCCTAGTGAAGTTGCTATGATCCCTGCTGGATACTTGGCAGCACAAGGTAAGATGAATCTATTTATAGCGATATTTACAGGAATTGCTGGATCTCTTGCAGGAGCTTTATTTAACTACTTTTTAGCTATCAAATTTGGTAGAGGATTTTTACTAAAATATGGAAAATACTTCTTCATAAAAGAAGAAACTATAACTAAAACAGAAAACTTTTTTAAAGATCATGGAGCTATATCTACCTTTACAGGACGACTGATCCCAGCTGTGCGTCAATATATATCTTTTCCTGCTGGACTTGCAAAAATGGATTTAAAACTATTTTCTTTTTATACAGTTTTAGGTGCTGGACTTTGGGTAATCATCCTTACCCTTATAGGTTACTTCTTTGGAGCAAATGAAGAGTTAGCAAAAGAGCATGTAAAAGAGATAACTGTTGTTGTGTTAGGAGCATTAGCAATCCTTATAGCTATATATGTAAAAAGGCAAAAAAGGGTATAATACCCTTATGATCAAATATATATTTTTACTTATTTTAACAACTGTAATGTCTGCTTCGCAAAGTATCGTAGTTTCTATAGCTCCTGAGAAGTTTTTTGTCTCCAAGATCACAGGAAGTGAACAAGACATCTCAATCATGATTCCACAGGGTTCTTCCCCTGCTACCTACTCACCAAAACCTTCTCAACTTAAAGCATTAAAAGATGCCTCTATATACTTTACTATTGGTGTGCCATTTGAAAAAAATTGGCTTGAAAGATTAAAAAGTGTCAATAATGATCTTACTTTTGTGGATATAACTA
Source organism: Campylobacterota bacterium (assembly GCA_013153755.1). The sequence continues at coordinate 1,595 of JAADDU010000028.1, forward strand.
AAGGCATTAGTAAACATGGAAAAGATCCCCATGTTTGGCTTGACCCTATGCTTGTTAAGATTATGGCAAAAAATATAGCTGATACTTTGAGTAAAAAAGATCCACAAAATAGTAAAAAATATCAAAACAACTATCAAGCATTTGCAAAAGAGTTAGATATATTAGATCAAAAGATTAGGGATATAACTTCACATATAAAACAGAAAAATTTTATAGTTTATCATCCATCTTTTGGATATTTTGCTTCTGCTTATGGTTTAAAACAGATAGCAATAGAAAATGAGGGAAAAGCTCCATCATTAAAATATGAACTAAAAATCATAAACTTTGCAAAAAAACATCATATAAAAACTATTTTTGTATCTCCTGCATTTTCTAAAAAACAAGCAAAATTTATAGCCAATAAAGTTGGAGCAAAAGTCCAAATTATAGATCATCTAGCAGTAGATTGGGATCAAAATATGTTAAAAATTGCGAGAAGTTTTGAAGAAGCAAATTGAGGTTAAAAACTTATCTTTTGGATATGACAAAACAAAGGTACTTGAAGATATAAACCTTGAAATTGACAAGGGTGATTTTGTAGCTATTATAGGTCCAAATGGTGGTGGCAAAACTACATTTATAAAACTTTTACTAGGTCTAAAAGATGGGTATGAAGGTGAGATTAAGATATTTGGCAAATCTCCAAAAGAGGCAAGAAGCAAAATAGGCTACTTACCACAATACATAAACTTTAATATGGATATGCCCATATCTGTAGAGGAGATAGTCTTACAAGGAAGATTAGAAAAAAACAAACTTTTTTATACAAAAAAGGACAAACTTATAGTCAAAGAAGAGTTAAAAAAGATGCATATATCAAATCTAGCAAATAGAAAGATAAATGAACTCTCAGGGGGACAAAGACAAAAAGTTCTACTTGCTCGTGCACTTGCAAGAAAACCTGATATTATCATACTTGACGAACCTACAGCTTCAATAGATTTAGAAGGTCAAAAAGAGATATATAAACTTTTAAATAACCTACCTCAAACAAAGATAGTGGTAAGCCATGATATAAATATCTTATTTGAAAATGTTAATAAAGTTGCTCATATACAAAGAAAACTATATCTACATGATGGTTTAACTGATAGTATAAAAAAAGATGATGGGCACTTCTGTGAGATGGAACTTCTGGAAATCATAAGGGATAACAATAATGCTTGAATTACTATATACTCCTATAATAGCATCCCTTCTTTTAAGCATATCCATAGGAATCATAGGTACTTTGATGTTAGTAAATCGGTCTCACTACATAGCAGCATCCATAGCACATGGTAGTTATGGAGGCATAGGAATAGCGATATATTTAGGTATTCCTATGCTTCTTTCTACCACATTGTTTGCCATATTTCTTGCCATTTTACTAGCTTTCATAACATTTGAAAATAAAAATAGAAGTGATACTCTCATAGGTGTTATCTGGGCAGTTGGTATGAGTATAGGTATCATTTTAACTGACCTTACTCCTGGATATCATGCTGATTTGATGAGCTTTTTATTTGGTGATATTTTGATGATTAGCAAAGAAGATCTTTTCTTTATGGCTTTTGTTGATTTAGGATTATTGGTTATGATCTTTTTTTTATATCACCGTTTTTTAGCTATATTTTATGATAGAGAGTTTGCTATATTATTGGGTCTTAGAGTAAAAACTCTACATACTATACTACTCATTATGATGGCACTTACAGTTGTTATGAGTATCCGTTCTGTTGGACTTATCTTAGTTATAGCACTATTTTCTATACCTCCATTTATCGCAGAAAAATTTACACAAAAACTCTATATGACAATGCTTTTAAGTGCTATATTGGCATC
>JAADDU010000103.1 GCA_013153755.1 Campylobacterota bacterium
CAAATGACAATGCAGGGATGCAAGCTTTTTTATACTTAAATTTACTTTTTAAAATAGATTACTTACTAGTTCCAAAATGTGAAATATATCAAAAAATAAGCAAAAAAATACAGCTATATTTTAAAGATGACAATCTAAGCGTAGAATCTAAAAATGAAGAGTTAAAAGAATACACACAGAAGATAAAAGATATAAATTTTGATGAATTTAGTACAAAATTTTATAATGCAAAATACACATTTAATCCTATGGAAAAAAGTTCACATGAAGAGATAAGTAACTTCATAAGTGAATCTCTTTTAAAAATAAGATGGTATAAAAATAACCGTTATAATCAAATCATCCCAACTATATATAGCTATATATCTTTTTACATACTTTACAACTATGGTTTAAACCCTGTTTTAAGGTCACTTGTACATGTACTAGTTGAAGTGCAAAATCCAACTTTCTTCAAAACCCTTGATTATCCAACTCTATACGATATAGATAAAAAAAGCTTTGCTAAAAAAACTATTTTAACAAAAGTAGAAGAAATCATATCAAGCCATCAAATGCAATATAAAGCATTAAAACCATTTGGCGATAAACTAAACTTCTCATCATTAAATGAATTTAACAACAGTTTTTTAACACAACTAAAACATCTAAATTTTGAGGAGATATAGATGAACACTCAGATTATTTTAGATAAATTTGCAGACAGTATCATACAAATCATGACACCTTATGGTAGTGGGACAGGTTTTATCATAGATGATTTAATAATCACAAATTCCCATGTTGTAGGTGGACTAAAAGACGTTGTGATAAGTTCTAAAAAGATAAAAAGATGTATTGCGAATGTTGTATATGATGACCCAGATTATGATTTAGCATTTATAAAAACAGATTTTCAAACACCAAAAACACCTCTTAATCTATCTACAAAAAGTGTAAAAGATGGAGATACAACTATAGCTATAGGACACCCTTATGGACTAAATTACACGGCAACAGAAGGTATAGTATCTAAAGCATCAAGACTTCAAGAAAATTTAGAATATATACAGATAGATGCAGCGATAAATCCTGGAAATAGTGGTGGCCCACTTTTAAATATAGAGGGGGAAGTAATAGGTGTAAATACTTTCATCATTCAAAATGCAAATAACTTAGGCTTTTCACTCCCCTACTTCTATGTTCAAGAATGTATAGAAAATTTTAAAAAGATAGATGCACAAAATATCATAAAATGTCCATCATGTAAAAACCTCATACTAGAGAAAACTATAAAAGATGATTACTGCCCAAAATGTGGTATAAAACTAAAAGTTGCAAAACAAAGACGCAAGGGTTACAAACCAACAGGAGCTACAAAACTTTTAGAAGAGATTTTAGAGGTGCTAGATGTAAATGTCACACTATCAAGACGCTCTCAATCTTCTTGGAGAATAGATAGGGGAAGTGCTAGGATTGAGATAAACTACTATGAAAATGGGATAATTATAGGAGATGCAAAACTATGTTCAATACCAAAACAAAATATAGATGAAGTGTATAACTTTTTACTACAAGAGAATGCAAAATTAACATATCTACAATTTTCTATAAATGAAAACAGCATATATCTATCGTATCTCATAGTTGATTCATCATTAACCCAAAAAGAGGGTAAAATTGCGTTAAAAAGATTGTTTGATTTATCTGACAAATATGATGAAATTTTAATAAATAGATATAATGCCATAAAATTAAAACGAGATAAGGAAGATTAAAATATGCATAATTTTTTAAAATTTGAGATAGATTTAGATAATTTTATAGAACAATTATCTAAAAAACTAGACTTAAACAACAAAAAAATAGAAGAACTTTTAAAACTAGAAACAAAAACATACAAAAATTTTGTAAAATCTTTAGAAACACTTGAAGAAGATTTAAATCAGTTTTTTACACCATTATCACATCTGAATTCTGTAAATAACTCAGATAAAACACAAGATATATATACAAAATCTTTACCAATCATAACAGAATACTCAACAAAACTCTCTCAAAATCTAGAGATATACAAAGCATATAAAAAGATACAAGAAAATGAAGCAGACTCCCTAAACTTTGAACAACAAAGAGTTTTGGAGTTAAATATACAAAATTTTGAGCTAAGTGGTGCACACTTAGATGATGAAAAAAAACAAAGACTTCAAAAGATAAATATAAAACTAAGTACTCTCTCAAATAACTTCTCCCAAAATCTTTTAGATGCAACAAATGCTTATGAGTATATCATCACAGATACAAAAGATATAGATGGATTACCACAAAGCGATATACAAAGTGCAAAGTTTGAAGAAGATGGCATAACAAAATATAGATTTACTCTACAAATGCCTTCATATATAGCCTATATGACATATGGAAAAAACAGAAAAATCAGAGAAGAGATATATAAAGCCTATGTATCAAGAGCTCCACAAAATGCTAAAATCATAGATGAACTTTTAGAACTAAAAGATGAGATGAGTAAGATTTTAGGCTTTAAAAACTATGCTTCTTACTCCTTAGCATCTAAAATGGCAAAAGATGAAACAAGTGTTTTAAATTTTTTACAAACATTAGTTAATAGTTCAAAAAAACAAGCAAAAGAGGAACTAAAAGAGATACAAGCTATAGCAGATAACAAACTAGAGAGTTTTGATAGTGCTTTTTATAGTGAAATTCTTAAAAAAGAAAAATACGACATAGATGAAGAAGAATATAGAGTATATTTTGAACAACAAAGTGTTGTCGATGGAATGTTTAAATTTTTAAACTCACTCTTTGGGATATCGTTTAAAAAATTAGATGCAGTACTTTGGGATGAAAAAGCAACTGCTTATGATGTATATGTAGATAAAACACTAAAAGCTAGACTATATCTTGACCTTGAAGCTAGAAAAAGCAAAAGGGGTGGAGCATGGATGCATAACTTTGAATCTCACCATATAGATAAAGAGGATAATGAGCATCTAGCATCTGCTTTTGTTGTTTGTAATTTTCCAGCATCTTCTAAAACTCAACCTTCTCTTCTTAGACATGATGATGTTGTAACTCTCTTTCATGAGATGGGACACGCTATTCACCATCTTTTAAGTGGGGTAAATGAAAGTGAAGTTAGTGGTGTCAATGGTGTTGAATGGGATGCAGTAGAATTTCCATCACAGTTTTTAGAAAACTTTGCTTATGAGAGTAAAGTTTTAAAACTTTTTGCTTTTCATTACCAAACAAAAGAGGTGATACCTGATGAAATGATACAAAAACTCATAAAAAGTAAAAACTTTTTATCTGCTTCTGGGATGCTAAGACAACTTGAGTTTTCCATATTTGACTTTAAACTTCACTCTAAACTTTATAAAGGTGATGAAGTTCAAAACTTACTAGATAGTATCAGAGAACAAACAGCACTTATAAAAACTCCATCTTATAACA
>JAADDU010000208.1 GCA_013153755.1 Campylobacterota bacterium
GGAAATCACTGGTGTAAATTAGACTTAATTCAAGACATTGCTATGTCAAATGATGCAGGAAATGTATTTGGTTTTAAACTCACTTCACGCGAAGCAAATTTTGGAGATTTTGGAACTCAAGAATTTATGGATAACCAAGGACTATGTATGGGTGGAGACAACGCTGCTTGTAACAATATGTACACAACACCTCCAAATGACCTAAACTATCCAGGTAAAAGAAACTTTTTTCAAACAAAGTTAAAATATGAAATCCCACTTTTTACAGGTTTTCAAATTACAAGCTATACAGAGATTATGGAAGCTATGTCAAAAATGAAAAATCTTGATAAAACAAAAGTTATAAATGAAAAAGTATATCAACTAAGAAAAAGTTATTACGATATGGCTTTACTTCAAAATTCAACTAAAAACTTAAATAAAATACTAACAAATATAGAAACATTAGAAGATATGACTAACCAAATGATTGAAGTTGGTTATGCAAAAAAAGTTGATTTACTAGAAGTTCAAGCTAAAAAAGGAAAGGTAGAAAGACTTGTCTTAGAGATGCAATCAAACCAACAACTATTATATCACTACATTAGTTTTTTACTTAACAAAAAAATTCAAAATATCTCTGTACCTACACAAGATGTTAAAATGCCGATTTTTAGCGATGAAGATATTCTAAGAAACAACATAGATATACAAAGAGCATCTACAGGTCTTGAAGTTCGTAAAGGTATGCTAGGTGTATCAAAATCATCTTACTACCCTATGGTTGGGGCATTTGCAGAGATTGCAACTGCTGATGATTCATTTTTAGGTGAAGCAAATGACCATAAGGCATATACTGTTGGAGCAAGATTAACTTGGAACCTTTTTAATGGTGGTATAGATAGTGCAAAAGTAGAACAATCACGCATAGAACATCTAAAGACACAAACACAAGTAGCTCTTGCAAAAAAAGGGATTACTCTTAAAGTTGATAAAATTAGAACAGAGATAAAAACTTATGATGCAGAGATAGATTCGCTACAAAAAGAGTTAAAACTAGCAAATGCTATATATGAAAACTACGAAGGTAGATATAGAGAAAAACTAGTATCTATGAGTGATGTTATCATCAAACAATCTCAACAAATTCAAAAGATTTTAGAGTTACAAATGGCACACAACAAAAGAAATGAGCGTATATTCGCATTAGAAAAATTAGCAAATGGAGAAAACAAATAATGAAAAAACTTTTAGTATTATTAACATTAGGAGCTTCACTAATAGCTCAAAGTATAACACTCTCAGGAAGTGTTATTTCAGATAATCAGAAAATGATTACAAGCCGTTTTATGGGCTTTGTTACGAGAGTAAATGTTTCTGAAGGTGAGTATGTAAGAAGAGGACAACTTTTATATACTATAGATTCAAAAGAGATAGATTCTGCTATGACACAGGTACAATTAGGTATCTCACAAGCTCAACTTTCACTTCAAATGTATCAAAATCAGTACACAAATGTTAAACTAAACCTTGATAGACATAGAAGACTTTTGGCAAAAGATATGGTTTCAAAATTTGAAGTTGAAAACTTGGAACTTGCCGAAAAAAATCTTTCAGATATGATAACTATTGCTAAAAAGCAAGTAGAACAAGCTAAAGCTCAACTAGCAGAAGTTAAGAATCAATACAGATACTTACATATAAAAGCACCAAACTCTGGTGTAGTTGTATCTAAGAACATAAAAGTTGGAGAGATGGCTATGCCAGGGATGCCTGCTATTGTACTTTCTGATTTAAGCAACCTTAAAATTTCTGCAGAGATAGCTGAAAGTAATTTAAGTCTTATCAAACATGGAACAAAAGTAGTAGTAAAAATACCATCATTAAATATAAAAACAACTGGAAAAGTTAGTGCTATTATCCCTAGTTCAAACCCTATGACACATACATTTAAAATCAAAATATCATTTAAAAGTAAAAACTCTTCAGTGTACCCTGGTATGTATGCAACTGTAGATATAAAGAATAACCATGAAAGATAAAGATTTATCACATATTACAGTCACTGACTATGCTGGTAAATTAGCTAAAAACTTTCTGTATAACCCACTTACAGCAGTTTTAGCCATCTTTTTACTAGCTATTGGTTATATCTCATTAGAAGTTATGCCAAGAGAGGAAGACCCTCAAATCGCTATAAGTGGTGGTAGTATCATCATCCCAGCCCCTGGCCTTAAACCTAAAGAGATAGAAAAAATTATTGCAGAGCCACTTGAACAAAAGTTAAGAGAAGTAAGAGGTATAGAACACATATACTCTATGAGTATGAATAATGTTGCAGTTGTAAATGTTATGTACTACATAGGTCAAAATAGAGAGATATCAAATCTAAAACTATATGATAAAGTTATGCAAAACATGGATATGATGCCAAAAAATATCATGCAACCACTTATAAAACCATTTGATATAGATATAGATATACCTATAATGAACATAGCTTTTTATCAAAAAAATGATTCTACTCCATACATAGAGTTTTTACAAAAAGTTGAAAACCTAAAAAAAGAGATAAGCCAATTAGATAGTGTTTCTAAAACTCAACTAAAGGGTGAACATAAAGAACAATATAATGTTGAAGTTGAACTTGAAAAACTTAAAGGTTATCACTTATCATTAGGTCAAATAGTAAATGGAATCAAAGCTATAGCGTCAAGAGTTCCTGATGTTGATACCCATACAAAAGACAACAAACTTGTAGTATTTGGTATAAAAAATGCGATTGAATCGGTTAGAGATGTTCAAAATATTATGGTAGCACAATACATGGGTAGCCCAATCTATCTAAAAGACGTAGCAAAAGTTACAGATGCACTAGATATACAAAACAAAAAATCTGCTCATATCATCTTTAAAAATGGCGAAGAGTATGAACAAATCTCATTAGCTGTTTCAAAGTTAGCAGGTACAAATGCAGTGTTTGTAGCTGATGATGTAAAAAAACTTTTAGAGTCAAACAAAGAGTTACTTAAAAAAGCTGGTATAGAGTATGAGATAACAAGAGATTATGGTGTTCGTGCAAATGATGCTGTAAATGAGTTAGTACATCACTTAGTTATTACTATAGCTATCATAGCTGTTATGCTTGTTTTCTTCCTTGGTTGGAAAGAATCTATCATAGTTACTTTTACAGTTCCAGCCATCCTAGCAGCAACTCTTTTTGTTGCATTTATGGGTGAACAAACTATAAATAGAATTACACTTTTTGCATTTTTACTCTCACTTGGACTACTTGTAGATGCAGCAATAATAGTTATAGAAAATATACATAGACACTTGCATGACCATGATAGTGAACATAAAGATATGGATACCTTAGTTATAAAAGCTACTGATGAGATAGGTGCCCCTACAAATGTTGCGACTCTTGCAATTATATTAACTATGGTTCCTATGGCATTTGT
>JAADDU010000182.1 GCA_013153755.1 Campylobacterota bacterium
GATAGCACTTTGACCTAGTTTTTCTATCTCTCCACTTTCTTCGTAAAGTTTTTGGGCTAGCTTTGAAGCTTTTTTATAGTTTTTAAAATTTATATAGATTTGTAATAATACTTCATCATTACTAGAACTTTTTTCTAAAAAAGTCATCAGCTTTAGAAACTCTTTTTTATAGTTATATATTTGGATGATTCTTTTTGCAATTTCATCACTCTTTTTTAACTCATAAAGTCTTAAATACATAGATAATATACCATCTACATCATTTTGATTTGCATAAAAAGCTAAAAGTCTTCTACAAATCGATTCTGAACAACTATTTATCTTTATATGTGTTTGTAAGTAGTGTATGGCATCTTCTTTTTTGTTTAGTTTTACATATAAAATAACAGCTAATTTATCTAAAATTTTTTCGTTATAATCTTTTTTATATATATTATCTAGGTATTTAACAGCTTGATTATATTTGTTTTGCTTCTCATATATCTCTGCTATTAGTATATGGTCGTCTATGCTTTTTGTTTGTTTTACTAACTTTATGGCAACAATTTTTGCTTTTTTATACTCTTTTAGACCCAAAAGAGCAAAAGTTTTAATTCTTAAGAGTTTTATGTCGTTTGGAGTTTTTGTTATGTAAATCTCTACTCTTTTTAATACATCATTATAATTATGAGCAAGTAACTCATCTTGAAAAGATCTATATAGATACTCTTTTTTGTTTGATTTATTCCAAAGTGTTGTAAACATTTTAGATGCAGTGGTATAGTCTTTTAACTCCTCTGCTCTTAAGGCAAATAGTATATAACTATCTTCATCTGCAAAAGTCTTTTTACTTGGGGAGATTTGTTTAGGTGTATTTGGTGTAGATAAACATCCATTAAAAAGAAATATCAATAGTGTTATTAGAATTATTTTAAATATTTTTATCATCTGTTATCCCTGGACACTCTTGTTTTAGTTCTTCTACTCTATTTTTATAATAATCCCAAAAAGGAAATGTTATACACTGAGATGGACGAGCTTCATAAATCTTACAACCATTTAACTCTCTATCATAAAATATACACTCATAAGAGTCTTTATATTTTAGCTCTTTTATGGAGTATTTGTAACCTTTTTTAAAAAGGTATTTTGATGCAAAATCCACTGTATCTAACTCTAAAAGCTTACTTATTTTTTCAACTTCACTTTTTGTGACATATATATAACCACTCTCTCCAGTACAGCATCTACCCTCACAAGTGTTACAAGCTAAGGGATTAAAACCATAGGTAAAACCATCTTTTTTTATTATAGTTGACATTTTATACTCTGCGTGGATGCTTTTTTATATATATTTTGTACTTCATCGCTAAACTCTTTGTCATTAAAAGCTATGAGTGGCTTGTGAACATTCATCATAGATTTTGAACCATTTCTTACATGTAACATAACTATAGAAGCCTTTTTTTCTACTTTTGGATGGACAAACCTAACATCCACCACTCTAAGTTTAACTCTCTCTAACTCTGCACATATCAATGAAAACTGAGATGCATCATAACAAAAGATAAAGTGAGAATGAGGCTTTAGTACCCTCGACACCTTTTTAAAAAAATCTTTTAAAGGTAAGTTGACATTATACCTTGCATTAAATAACATCTCATTATTACTAACAGATATACTTTCGTGATAAAAAGGTGGATTTGAGATGATATAGTCGTACTTGTAGTTCTCATCAAGTGTTAAGAAGTCTTTTTGATATATGTTATAGTTTATTTTATTTACTCTAGCGTTTATGGTTGCATATTTTACAAATATATCTTGTTTTTCTACTGCATCTAAACTGATTTTAGGGTTATCTCTTGCAATTAGTAGTCCAATAACACCACAACCTGCACCAATATCAAGAACTTTTCCTTTTGGTTTAAAAGAGTTTATAAAGTCATATAAAAAGATAGAATCACTGTTATAACAGTAACCACTTTGAGGTTGATAAAGGAGCATCTAAAAATCCATAATTTTGATATAATTTTATTATTATATCTTAAAGGCATTAAATTATGATAATTATTCCAGCTAGATTGGCATCAACCAGATTTCCACAAAAAGTTTTAGCAGATATTGGTGGGCTTCCTATGGTTGTAAGAACTGCAAAAAGAGTTGAGCATTTAGATAGAGTTGTAGTAGCAGCAGATGATGAAAAAATCATTAAAATATGTAAAGAATATGGAATAGATGCAATGCTAACTTCAACAACACATAAAAGTGGTACTGACCGTATAAATGAATGTGCAAAGATTTTAAAACTTAGTGATGATGAAATTATTGTTAATGTTCAAGCAGATGAACCATTTATAGAACCTGAAGTAGTAGATATGCTTATAAAAAAACTTAAAACTCTTCAAAAAGAAAAAGAGGAGTTTATCATGGGAAGTTGCTACAATGCTATAAATGCAGAGTCAGCAAAAGATTCAAACTTAGTAAAAGTTGTACTAGATGATGATAACAATGCCATATACTTTTCCCGTTCACTTATACCGTATAACAGAAGTGGAAGAGCTAACTACTTTGGTCATATAGGGATTTATGGTTTTTCTAAAAAAAGTTTAAGAGAGTTTTGTAATCTACAAGATGCACCTATAGAAGACATAGAAGGGTTAGAACAACTTCGTGCGATTTATCATCAAAAGAAAATAACTATGTTAAAGGTATCAAGTACAGGTTTTGGGATAGATACAAAAGAGGATTTACAAAGAGCGATAGAGATTTTTCTCTAAGCTCTTAAAAAGATGAAATAAAATTAGATATTGTCTCTAATTCCTAAATCTTCTACTAGTTTCATATAAGCATCTTTGTCTTTTCTTTTAAAATATTTCATTAAACGACGACGCTGACCAACTAACTTAAGCAGTCCTAAACGAGATGCATGATCTTTTTTGAAAATTTTTAAGTGCTCTGTTAACTCTTTAATTCTTTCTGTTAAAAGTGCGATTTGTACTTCACTTGAACCTGTGTCACTCTCTGAGCGACCATATTTTGCTACAATTTCTTGTTTTTTAGCCGAATCTAAAGCCATAATAGCCTCCTGATAGGTATAATAATCTAACATTTATATGTAATATATAAAGTTGAAGTGCGATTATAGCTAAACTAATTTAAAGTAGCTTTAGGTTCACTAAAATAATACCCTTGAGATTTATTTACACCTAACTCTTTTGTTTTTATATAAATAGCTTCAGTTTCTACATACTCTGCTATTACTTGAATATTCATTTTTTTTGCAAAATCAACTATGACACTAGTTATGATTTCAGACTTTTTATCGACTAAGATCTCTTTTATGATACTTCCATCTATCTTTATAAAATCTGGTTCAAGCCTCATAAGATACTCAAAGTTAGAGTAACCTGTTCCAAAATCATCTATTGCTATCCTACATC
>JAADDU010000027.1 GCA_013153755.1 Campylobacterota bacterium
AATATATTTAACTCTTCTAATGAATTTTCCCTTGCAACTGTAAATATATTTGGATTTAGTGATTTTGCTTTATTTAGTATGGTTAAGTTTAGTAAATCATCCTTTGTAGTAGCTATGATACATGAGGATTCTTTTACACCTAAATCTAAAAGCTTCTGTATATCTTCGTTGTCCCCATATATAGTAGTGTTTTTTTCTTTTGCATACTTTTTAGAGTTTATGTTGTACAAAGTATACTCTATACCAGCTTTTTTAAGACCTCTTTCTATCGCATGTCCCATCTGACCATAACCACAAAGTATATACCTTCCTTTAGGAAATCTATCTCTTTTTCTAAGTTTTAAACTATGACCATGCATCCACATTTCTAAAAGCCATACATGAGGAGCTGTAATACTATAATAAATTCTTTTAGATATGATATCAAAAGGGTCTTGTACATGCTTTAAATCCATAGATTTAAAGTGTTCAAGATGTTGTTGTGAACTAGCTTTTACTATAACATCTACATTCTTATTTAAAAGTTTACAGATAGTGGCTATTTGAGTGTTTTTAGTATCATCAGCAAAAAGTGAAATAACACCAACACAATTTTTTTGATGAATTCCTGCCATCTTTAACATCTGTAACTTAGTTGCTTCACCTGTATATGCTGGTACATGAGGATAAAAATCTTCTAAAATTAATTCTTCTATTTTTTGTTCATTTCTTTCAATCACAACAACTCTATAATCATCATTATTTATCCTATTTATGATGCTTTTTGTAACACTATTGTAACCAAGTATGATAAAAAACTTTTCATTGAGTCCTTTAACTTGTTTTGAAAATTTATTTCTGTTTATCGCTTTTTTCAATGCTTCATCTTGAACAATTGAAACTATGGTTCCTATTCCATAAAACCAACCTACAACTGTCAAATATATATTTGCACTAACCCAAATCCGTTGAGGATATGTAAATGTATAAGGGGCTTCGCCAAAACCTATGGTACTAGCCATATAACTTACAAAATAAAAAGCATCAAAAAATGTCATATGGTATTCATGACCTGCATCATCCATACCAGGTATGAGAATTAGACCAAGTATAGATATAGCAAAAGTTATTACAAGAACTAAGAAGGGAGCTCTTAGTCTTTTAAGAATTATCCAAAAAACATGTTCATTCATAAAATATTTTTATCTTTTTGATTTTGCAGTATCACTTATAAATAAGATTACAGATACTATATTTGCTAACAATGCACCACCAGCTAGAGAAACTATAGCAGTAGTTGTTTCTGGATTTAATCCACCAAAAACATACTCAGCTAAAGCCCAAATAGTAGCAGAAGCAACAAGTTGTATATCTGCAACAAGACTAGTAGCAAGTAGTACGGCTCCTAGTTGAGTTTTATCCCCAAGTTTTAAAACTGTAGCTATAAGATTTACTACAATAGCAGCAAAAAGCTCAAATGCACTATGTTCTATGATAACAGTAGGATCACCATAAAAGAAACCAAAGTTAATCGTCATGGCAAAGATGAAAAAAAAGCCAGACACAATTTTATGCATATTCATATAAAAACTCCAATATTAAATATAGATATGATAACAGTATTTAGCTTAGATAAAAGAAAGAAAAACCAAAGTCATAAAAGACTTTGGAAAAATTAGATTTTTGCGTAGTTTACACTTAAACAAGCATCCAATGATGCAAGCTCATTAAGAGTATTGTCATTAACAGTATCATCAACTAAGATTACTGCTAAAGCTTCATTTTTGCTATTTCTTGCAAGAGAGAAGTCAGATATATTTACATTATGTTTTGCTAATGTTGTTCCAACACTACCTATAACACCTGGTACATCAGTGTTTTTAAACATAACCATATCTCCACGAAGAGCTACTTCTATGTCAAAACCATCAATAGCAACGATTCTTTGTATCGCATCATCAAAGATAGTAGCACTTATAGTTGTTGTACCCTCAGCAGTAGTAAGTTTTATGTTTATGAGGTTTTTATATACAGATGAATCACCACAAGCTTCTGCTTCTATATTTATACCTTTTTCTTTTGCAACAAAATCAGCATTTACATAGTTTATAGTACTTCCTGATGTCTCACTCATAGCTCCAACTGCTACAAATGTTGCAAGAGAATCTACATAGTTTGCTATCTCTCCATAACCACTAACTTTTATGGATACAATTTGACTCTTATTCATTTGCGATTCTAAAAATCCTATCTTTTGTCCCATCTCTAAAAATGGTTTAACAAATGATGGTATTTTACTCTCATCTATTGGGAGATTCATAGCATTTGGATAAGCTATACCTTTTGCAGCAGCTATAGCATTTTGAGCAGCTTGAGTACCTATGTTATACTGAGATTCATAAGTATTTGCTCCTAAGTGTGGAGAAACTACAATATTTTCTAAATCTAAAAGTTTATTATCAGTTGCTGGTTCTTTACCAAAAACATCTATACCAGCAAAACGAATCTTACCACTTTTTAGACCATTATATAGTGCATCTTCATTATATAAATCTCCTCTAGCACAGTTAACTAAAACTACACCATCCTTCATTTTAGCTATCTCTTTTTCATTTATGATACCGATAGTTTCTTGATTTTTAGGAGTATGGATTGTAATAACATCACAAGCTAAAATATCATCAAAGTTTTTAGTATATGTCATATCAAGGTCGGTTACTTTTGATGGGTGGATATATGGGTCATAAGCAACTATATCCATCTCAAAAGCTTTTGCTCTTTTTGCAACTCTACTACCAATATTACCAAAACCTATTACACCAAGTTTTTTGCCTTTAAGCTCATAACCATACCATTTTTCTCTTTTCCAAATTCTTTGATTTTTAAGATGATCATGGGAGTATGGAAACATTCTCATACAGCTAAGCATATGTGTCATAGTGAGTTCAACTGCTGCTATAGTGTTTGCAGTTGGTACATTCATAACTATGATTCCCTCTTTAGAACATCCTGGTATATCTACATTATCAACACCAACACCAGCACGAACGATAGACTTCATATTTGTTGCATGAGCTATAAAATTTGCATCAACATCTGTAGAACTTCTTGTAATAGCTACATCAGCTTGAGGAATAATCTCATTTACAAGCTTATCTTTAGGCTCATCTGCTGCCATTATAAAGTTTATATTCTCATCATTACGAAGCATCTCTAATCCAGCTTCATGTATATGATCACAAACTACAACTGTATGTTTTTTCATAGTTAAGTCCTTACTTAAAATTAATTCGCTTTTTGAAGCGTTATTTTTGCTAAAATCTGATAGTTTTTTAATGCTTTTACTAAAGAGTTTAGTTTTGTTATATCTTTTGAGTAGATAAGTAATTTTACACTATCTTTCTCTCTTTTTAGATAATACCTTAATTTATGTTG
>JAADDU010000157.1 GCA_013153755.1 Campylobacterota bacterium
TGTTTGCGCTTTATCAGTATTCAACGCTGTAATTTCTAATCCACTGTCCTGAGGAGTATTGTCATTATTTTTTCCTAAATCTTGAGTATTGATATTTATTGTTTCTATCTTATTTGCAGTTATGCTAGCTACAGTTTTTTTATTATCATCTTGAACTCTAACATGGTTACCCTTAGCATCTGTATTTTGGAATTGTAAAGTCAACTCATCAGATGTACCTGTTGCATCTGCTAATCCAAAATTTATACTATCATATGTACTAGCTGTTGTACTTGCATTTTCATTATCAAAAGTAATAGTTTTTGCAGAAGCTGATGCTTTTGTAACTTTAATAGTATTCGCTCCATCTTTAAGTATTATATTTTCTAAAGCTGTATCACTCGCTAAATTTACAGTATAATTTCCATTAGTCACTAATCCAAGATTTTCTATATTAGTTAGACTAGCAGCAACAGAAACAGTTTCAGTCAAAGATATATTCAGTCTATCATTACCTTCCCCTAAATCAACTTTATCATCTTTTGTAAAATTAACGATACTAACAACATCATCTCCAGTACCACTAGCGATATCTAACTTGTTTGCATTACCATTAGTTAAATCTAGTTTTAAATCTCCAGTAAATGCACTAGCATCAACTGTTGTAATAGCACTCATGTCATTCGCGCCTCCTGTACTATCACTCATACTTAAATCTTTATCACCAGTAATAACTAATTTCTTTGTTCCATCTAAAGCACTACCAGACATATCAACTCTACTTGAAGCTGAAGTTGAAACTATATTTAATGTTTCTATATCATTGGAAGCTGTAGAAGCATTAAGAATTATATCTGCACCATTTGTAACATTTTCTAGAGTTAAAGTAGTACTATCAGTTGTAGTTACATAAGATGTATCATCAAATGTTATAGTTGTAGTTTTACCATTTACATTTTTCACACCTATATTCATCTCTGTTGCACCATCCACAGTTACATTTGCTACTGAGTTTAGATTGGTAAAATTTTTCACCCCTGTGTTGTTTGACATATCGTATGTAGTTGCGCCAAAAGCAGTAAACTCTACATTTTCTATATTAGACAATATACCACTTACATTTCCTCCTAGCTGCTGAATCAAGATAGTGTCATTTCCAAGTCCACCATCTATGTTGTCTGAGCTTGTAAAAGTGTTTACATTCCAACCATTGATAGCGTTTTGAACTACACTTCCATCAAAAAAGTCATCACCGTCTGTACCGTATTTTACCTCCGGTTGCTCAACAAGATGTATAGCACTTACCTCTTTTACAACATTGTCAACTTTTGACTCAGCTGTGATAACAGTAGTAGGGTCATTTGTTACAACTAATCCTTTATCAAATGATAATTCTGTTTTATAGTCAAAATCACTATCAAAACTCTCTAGATGATCAGCTGTATAGTCACTAACAGCCACTCTGTTCATAAACTGATCGTATGCTGCTTTAGTTTTTGCATCTTGAGAATCTTTATAATCAGCAACTGCAGTAACAAGCGCTGCTACAACCTCTCCTCTAGTTTTACCTGCTTCTAGTTCACTAACCCAGTAAGCGATACCATCTGGATCATCTGTCGGTGTTTTGCTAAGAGTATTTTGGTAGATAAGTTCTATAAATGCTTGGTTGTCATCTATAGATCCGTTAAAATACTCTTTTGCATCATCAGTTGCTAGCATCTTGTCTGCTACTTCTGATAATGAACCCTGCGTCTGCCAATATTTGTTTCCCTCACCTTCTGAAGCACGATTGAAAATCGCAACATATAGTTCAGAAACCTCTGTTTTTGTTAAAGCCATTATTTCCTCCTTATGGAATTTAGATAATTTAGATTTAGTAGTTTAGCAAAGTTATCTTAACTAAGTATTAACTACAAGCTTTATTTGAACTTAAAATAGTTCTATATAAATGTAGCAACACTTAATATAACTTCATAAACTTACTACCGGTAGTATTCTCACAAATACTCGAAATTTATTCTAGCTAAAAAAACTTAATTTTTTTTTAATTTCAATTACTAATTTTAAAAATTAAATACTTCTGTAATAGTTTATTCTTATTTTTTTTTCAAAGATTACTCCAATAAGAGAGAAAAAAAGAGAGAAACATAAGGTAGAAACAATAGTAGGATAAAAGTACAGGTATTTTTGAAGAAAGATAGCTAAAAAATGGGAGAGAAAAAGGGCATAGGAAAAGGAGCCAAAATGAGAATCGAAGGGAAGTTTTTTTTGTTTTTTTTGTAAAAAGTAAAGCAAAGGTATGCCAATAATGAGTCCTAAAAGGGTCTCTTTTGAAAAACCTACAAAGTGATAGTTAGAGCTAAAAGAGTAAAATAAAAAGCTAAAGAGTGCAAAAAACCATACAAAGAAAGGATAAAAAAGCTGCTGTTTTTTTAGATAAAATCCTGTAATAAAAATAAATGCCACTCCTATTATAAGTCTATATCCAAAATAATCACTATGTAGATAACCAAGGTTTGCAAGATTATATATAAAAAGTGTAACAAAAAATATAAAAGGAAGGGCTCTTTTGTAAAATAGCATAACAGGTGCTAAAAAAAGATATATCTGTACTTCAGCTGCCAGTGACCAAGCCGGAGGAATAAGCTGCCAAGATGGGTTTTGTAAGATTGTAGAATCAAGATACATGTAGTAGTTTAGAGGGATAAGAGTAAAGTTATAAAGCAGGGCTAAAGGTTTAAAGGTGGGGTTTGAATAGTTAGTCATAAGTAAAAAGAGTATTGTTAGAAGTACAAAAAAAAGATATAGAGGATATATACGGAAAAATCTATCTTTATAATATGCTAAGAGTAGATTTTCTGGGTGTTTTTTTGGGAGTATCTCAAAAAGAAGTTTATACATAACCATACCTGCTAATAGATAAAAGATCACTACTGCCACTACTCCCGGGTTTAAAGAGTATATCTCAACTCCAAGATGGGAGATAAGCACTAAAAATGCTAGTAAAAATCTAAGATATCCCAAGTTTTTTCCTTATTGATATAGATTTATTCTAAAAATAATAACCCTTTAGTTGTAGATACTGTTCACATACAATACTATTATTTATTTAGAGTGTCTAGTTTTAATAGATGGCCATTTTATTGTTATCAAACTTAAACTTTGTTATGTTTTAAGCACTCTCTTTGATGATAGAGGATCTAAAAAGTTTTCTACCCTAGATGCTATATGACTCCAGTCGTGTTCGTAGATCCATAGCTGTTGAAGCTCTTGTTTTTCAAACAGTTTTTCTTTATCCGTTATCAACTCATCTATAGAAGTTGCCATATCCTTTGGCGAAAAACCTTTTGTAAAGTGTACTATCTCCTCTACATCGTTAAAGATAGGTTGTTTTGTACAAAGCACGGGTTTTAAAGTCGATAGT
>JAADDU010000116.1 GCA_013153755.1 Campylobacterota bacterium
CTTTAAAAATTATTTTAGCTGAACAGAGTTTAAGAAGTGGAAATAAAGCACGTTCCATAAAACTTTTAAATACTCTAATTAAAAGCCCCAATAAAGATTTAAAAAATAAAGCTCTACTTTTAACTTATGAATTACAAAAAGATAATTATTACTACATAAAAGATAAACAAAAAAGAGCTATAGCAAAACAAGAGCTAAAAAAACTTTTTGAATTGATTTATTATCAAAAAATATATGATAACAAAAATATTGATAAGTGGTACAACGAATCTTTGTTCTTAGATGAAGATGTACCAATGTATTTTTTCCTACAAGAGAAAATTGTAAAGGAACCTTCAAATATAGAGTTTATTGAAAAAGCTTATTATTTATCTATTAGATTTAATAGACCTAAAGATTCAGTTAAATATATGAAACTACTTATGAGATATGATACAGATAGAAGAGAGAAGTGGTTATTAGATAATTATTATATGTTAATAAATTCTAAAAATTATCCGATGGTAGAGAAGTTTCTTGAAAAGCAAGCAGAAGATTCTATGGAGTGGAAACAAAGATCTGCTGATTATTATTTGATGCGTCAATCATTTAAGAAGGCATCACAAATGTATATATCGTTATATAATAAAACTAAAGATTATAAAGAAAGAAAAAATTACTTTGTAAAAGCTGTTAGAGCACTTCAAGCTGGAAATTATCTACAAGATAGTGCTGAACTTGCTCATAAGTATGAAAACTATTATATACATGATAAAGAAGCTAGAAAATTTTTATTAAAAGTTTATCTTGGAACTGCAAATTTAGATTATGCAGGTACATTAGCTAAAAAGATATTAAAAAGAGGGTTAAAATGATAAGAATACTCTTAGTTGTGTTGTTTAGTATTGGTGCTTTGCATGCCAACGATAAAGAAACATGCTATACAGTTCAACTTGTAAGTAAGCATAGTTCTGAGAAAAATATGAAACTATTGGATTCTAAAAATTATCCAGATAATTGTAAAATTATGCAAATAGGTAAAAATCTTACAGTTAGATGTGGATGTTATAAACATATAGTTGATGCTAAAGAAAATTTAAGTATATTAAAAAAAGACTATGAAAAAGCAAGTGTTGCTACAACATATAAGCAAAGGTTTAGTGAAGAGATAGATGTGCAAAAAAGTTCAATAGTAGAAACAACTATTTTAGCACCTATGTCTAAGGTAAAACAAAAATCTAAAAAAACATGTTTTACAGTACAGTTAGTAAGTAGGTTTAATAACAAAAAAAATCTTAATATATTAAATAAAACTACATATCCTCAAAGCTGTAAATTAATGGAAATAGGAAAATCACTTACAGTTAGATGTGGGTGTTTTCAAGAGATATCATCTGCTAAAAAGAGCTTAAAAAGTATTAAAAAAAGATTTAAAAAAGCTACTATAGCCACTACATATAGTTATAGATTTGACAATAAAATAACTGCTACTCCAAAAGTTGTTTCTACAGAAGATAATATTCAACCTCAAGATGAAAAGACAACCTCTCCTAAAGAAAGAGCATCAGAAACACCAGTAGTTCAAGCAGATGAAGAGTTAAAACTAATGTTGCAAGTGTTTTTATATAAAGGTGACTTAGAAAATGCATATAAAGTTGCCTCTATAGGTTATAATCAAAACAAAACATCATACTATTGGAACCAAAAAATGGCTGAAATTTGTCAGTGGACAAATCGTTCTGCTCGTTCTATGAAACACTTGAGAATTATGTATGAAAAAAGATATGATAAAAAGATAGAAGATAAACTTATAGCTTATGGTTCAAGTAACTACCAGTATGAAGAGATAGAGCCTCTTGTTGTAAATAGAGCAAGAAAAAATCCAACTGAAGAAAATATAGACTTAATGATAAAAGTTTATAAAGAGATAGGATTGCCAGAAAAGGTAGTAAAAGTTTTAGATACAGAGTATAGAAAAAACCCTAAAAATAAAATGCTTCTAACTAAAGCACTTGATCTTAGTTTAGAGATAGGTGATTTAGAATTATCTAAAAAATATGTAAATATGATTGAGCAAAAAGAATCTTATACATTAAAAGATGCATATCTGGTTGCTAAATATTATTATGTTACACACGATATACCAAAAGCATACGAGAATATTTTACAAACAGATGTAAAAGAAAGAGTCCTAAGTAAAAAAGAAAATAAGATAGATGAAATTAGAGATATAAAACATGAGCTTAAACTTACAGATGAAGATAAATATTATCAACTTAAGAGTGACTTAGGTTGGTATCTTCAAGATAATATTAATGCTGCTATATCATCTAAATATCTTATGTATTTAGGTAAAGCTCGTTTGGTTGATTATGAGAGGATAGCTTTTGTTTATCAAAAACTAGACTCTAAGTTAGCAAGAATAGCGATTAAGAAAGCATATAAAGAATATAAACTTTCTTACCTTTTTTATAGTTTTGCAAATGAAGCTATAAATTCTAAAACTTATGATGAGCTGAATGAACTTATAAAAGAGATAGATGCAGAGCATTCTCCTTTGGTTAATGACTCTTTATTTTGGATTATAAAATCACAAGTATATGCACATTATAAACAAAAAGATTTAGAAAAAGAAGCATTACTTCACGCTTTAAAAATTGACCCTGATAATTATCAAACAAAATTAACTTTACTTTGGTACTTTTTAGATGAGAAAGATATCCAAAAAGTAAAAATTATTTTAACAGAGATGGCAGAAGATAAAAACCTAGATAGTAGTTTATATTTTCCAATGGCAGGAGCATATTTTGATATAAATGAGATAAATATAGCTTCTTACTATACTCAAAAATTATTGCATTCAAATAATCGTGTAACTAAACTTATAGAATTTAAATTTTTACAAGCATATATATACCAAATTCAAAATAATGAACCAGCTTTTAAAAGTTACATGAAAGAGATAGTACATGATTTAAAAGAGCAAGCTAAAAAAGACCCAGAACTTAAAAAACAAGATAGATGGCTTTCAAATTATCTTCGTTCATCTATGTATATCTTGCATCCAGATAAGTTTGAAAAAAAGCTAAAAAAAGCTAAAAAATATATGACTAAAAAGAATTATGATGAGATAGCTTATTCTTGGGCAGTGAAAAATAATGCATATGAAAAAAGTTTAAAAATCTACAATAAAATGGCAACAAAAGAGCTATGGGTTAGATTAAGTAATAATATGATTTTTCAAGATCACTCTAAGATAGAAAATTTACTTGATTGGTATCTTAAGAGTTTATCTATGGGAGATAAATCTCAAGCAACAGAACAAGATGGACAGGTTGCATTATCTCAAAGTGTTACTTTTAACGGCTTGCAAAGAAATGATGATAATCAAAATGCATATATACATCATAGAGATTTAAGTAAACGTAGATCAGATGACTTAAAAGTAAAAATCGCTTATCTAGATAGAGACCCTTTAGTTCAAGACTATATAAATGTATATAACCGAACATATCTACAAAATGCTTGGTATCTTTATACAGGTGCTAACTTTTTTATAAATAAAAGTGTAGATAAAACACTTTTAATAAATGTACCAAACAATACAATAGAAGGTAGTCTAGGTATAAGAAAAATCTATGATAGAGGATATTTACAAGCTAATCTAAAATATTATGATTCAATGAGAAGCTATTTTGGTGGTTCTTTAGAGGGAAAATATAGATTTAGTACAGATATAGTTGGTAAGCTTATATTGGCTAAAAATAGAAATGCACAAGATACTACACAGTTAGTATTAGGTGGTAAAAAAGATATGCTATCTGTAGATTTAACTTGGAATATACTTAATTCAACTTCTATAGATTTGCTACATGAACAAAATCGATTTGATTCTCAAGATGGCATTTATCTTGGAAAAGGTGAATATAGTCGAATAGATATACAACAACAGATTAGAAATGGTTATCCAGATATTAGAATTGGAGTTTTTTATGATTTTAATCACTATAAAGAAACTTCAGGAACTAGGGGTGTTATAGATAGATTGCAAGTAAAACAGTATGCAATTTTACCAAGTGATTTTTGGAATATTGGTTTAAATTTTTCATATGGTATGCAAAATAGTGAAGCTTATACTAGAGTATGGCGACCATATTTTGAATTTACTCCATACTATACAAGTGAAACTGATGATTATAATTTTGGTTTTAATGTTGGGTATGGTGGAAAAGTTTGGCATCAGGATCATATGTCTATAGGTGGGTCTTATTCAAAATCAGTGAACGGACTAAGTGGAACAGTATTTGAATTGTATTTAAAATATCAGTTTATGTATTACCATCCATAATTAAAATAAGGGGAGGGCAAATTGTATGAAGCACTCTTGTTGCAGTAAAATAATAACGATGCTTTTGTTGGGCGTAACAACGATTTTTGGTTCTATATCTGATAAAAGTGCCATAGTTTACTATGGTGATGATATCTCTTACTCTATGATTGGCATACATGATTATATCATTGTTCAGCCGGAGCGTATAAATACAAACACACATGGTTTTTCATTATATAGAGATAAGATGTATGCTTATGTTAGCATAGGAGAGATTCATTCAAATATTAAAGAGTATGCTAAAGTAAAAGATAGTTGGGTTCTTGCAAAAAATAAAGCTTGGGATAGTGAAGTCTTGGATATAAAAAATCCTGAGTATCAAAACTTTATATTTGATGAGTTGATTGAACCTCGTATGAAGGATGGTTTTAAAAATTTCTTTTTTGATACTTTAGATTCTTATCAAATTGTTTCTAAAACGCAAAAAGACAGAGAGGAAAATGAAAAAGCATTAGTAAAATTTATAAATAAATTCCATCAAAAATATCCAGATGCTAAACTTATCATCAATCGTGGGTTTGAGATAATAGATGCAGTACATAATTCTATAGAAGCTGTTTTGTTTGAGTCATATTATGTAGGTATTGGTGGCGATAAATTAGCATATAAAAATGTTAGCCAGGAAGATAGAAAATGGTTAGATATACATTTAAATAAGATAAAATCATATAAATTACCAATCATTAGTGTAGAGTATTTAGATCCAAAAAATATGATACGTGCTGATGGAATTATAAAAAAGATTAAGAAAAAAGGGATGATACCTTTTATCTCAAATAGAGAACTAAACATATATGGTAAGTCATCTAAAAATGCGATAAAAAGAGAAGTGTTTACTCTTATAGATGAGAAAAGATTAGATAGAGCCGTTTTTGGTGCACATCAACATGGTGGAACTGCTTTAGAATATATGGGATATATTCAAAAATTACATGATATAAACAAAGGTTTTCCATCTTTAAATGAGATGCGTCATTATGCTGGTGTTTTGATATGGTTACAAGATGATTATAAAAATTTTAAAAAGATAATAAAATGGGTTGAGCAATTAAGAACTATTGATATAAAAGTTGTTTTTATGGGTAATTTTGGTACAACTCTTACTTCTACAAAGTTATTATCTTCTCTTGGTATATCTATTATTAAGGTTGTAAAGCAGAAAAATAAGATACTTTATCAAGATGAAATGATAGGGTATGAGATAGATCCATCTTTATCCGCCTCCTACGAACAAGTAGATATTAATAATTCTAAAGCATTGTTAGTTTATGAATATACAGATAAAACTACATCAACTCCTGCTGCCATAACACCTTGGGGTGGTTATGCACTTGCAGAAGCATACATGGTTGATATAAATAAAGATAATCTTTGGGTAATAAATCCATTTAAATTTTTTAAACAAGCGCTTAGATTAAAAAATTTAATAGTCCCAGACCCAACAACAGAAAATGGTAAAAGACTTCTTTTTAGTCATGTTGATGGTGATGGAATTATGAATAGAGTAGAAGGTGATTATGAGCGTTTTTCTGGTGATGTAATCTTAAAAGAGATTTTAAAACCATACAAGATACCTCATTCAGTATCAGTGATAGGTGCAGAGATAGATAATAACGGACTTTTTCCAAAATTAGCAACAAGGCTTCAACAGATAGCAAAAGATATATATGCCTTGCCAAATGTAGAACCAGCAACACATACATTTACACACCCTTTCTTTTGGAATAAGATAAAAGATGGAGATTTGTCTCCAAAGTACAGACTTAAACCAAAAGGTTATAAGTTTTCATTAGATAGAGAGATAAGAGGTTCATTAGAAGATATACAAACAAAATTACTACCAAAAGGAAGTAAGAAAAAAGCTCAAACAGTTTTTTGGAGTGGAGATTATATTCCAACAGAGATGGTTTTAGATAATGTATATAAAAATCACATCTTAAATATAAATGGTGGATATACTGCAATCACTAAGACTAATCCATGGCTTTCACTTGTAGCTCCATTTGGTTTAGGTAGGGGTGAATACTACCAAATCTATACAGGTGCACAAAATGAAAATGTTTTTACAAATAATTGGATGGGACCATTTTGGGGGTTTAAAAAGGTTGTGCAAACATTTGAACTTACAAACAGTCCTAGGAGGTTTAAACCTATAGATATTTATTATCATCTTTATTCAGGTTCTAAGATGGCATCATTAAGGTCTTTAAAATATGTATTTGACTGGGCATTAAAGCAAGATGTAATGCCAATCTATACCTCAGAGTATATACCTAAAGTTATGGACTTTTATGCTGTGTCTATGGCGAATGAAGATGATAAATGGTTAGTTAGTGGTATGAGAGATTTAAAAACTCTAAGAGTTGAGAAAAAAGATGCATCTGTTAGTCTAAAAGCTTCAGATACAACTTTAGGTGTAAAACATTTTGAAGATCATACATATATTAGTCTAGATAATCATGATGAACATTTAGTAAAACTAAGTGATGATAAAAGTTATAAAGATATACCTTTTCTTATATCAGCAAATGCAAAATTAGCTGAGTTTAAAAATGGTATCAAAAATAAAAGATTTGTATTTGATGGATATGTTGATTTGAAGTTAAATTTCAACATTCCAAAAGGGTGTAAAATTAATTCCATTCCTAAGGCTAAAGAGATGATTAGTAAAGCTAGTAGCATCTTTTTAAACTATAAAAATCAAAAAAGAGCTACAGTTAAAATTATATGTCAGTAGTTAAAAAAACTACTTGGCATATCCATTTGGATTTTGAGATTGCCATCTCCAGCTATCTTCACACATCTCTTTTATCCCTCTTGTTGCTTTCCAGTCTAACTGCTCATAAGCATAAGTTGGATCTGCAAAACAAGAAGCTATATCCCCAGCTCTTCTAGGTGCTATCTTGTAAGGTACCTTTTTGCCAGATGCTTCTTCAAATGCTTTTACCATATCCAATACAGAGTAACCATTTCCAGTACCAAGATTTACAGTTAGTACTGCATCTATAGTGTTGATTTTTTCAAGAGCTTTTACATGTCCAAGTGCTAAGTCAACAACATGGATATAATCTCTTACTCCACTACCATCATGCGTGTCATAATCATCACCAAAAACACTAAGATACTCTCTTTTACCAACGGCAGTTTGAGATATGAATGGCATAAGGTTATTTGGTATACCATTTGGATCTTCGCCAATAGTTCCAGATTTATGTGCTCCAACAGGGTTAAAGTAGCGAAGAAGAACGATTTGGTAGTTGTTGTCTGAGATATATAAATCTCTTAAAATTTCTTCTATAAAAAGTTTTGTTCTTCCGTATGGATTAGTGGCACTTAATGGAAAATCCTCTTTTATAGGTGTAGTGTGTGGATCTCCATATACTGTAGCAGATGAACTAAAAACTATCTTTTTGCAGTTGTTATCATCCATAACTTTACATAAAACTAAAGTACCGTTTATATTGTTATCATAATATTCTAATGGTTTTTCTACTGATTCGCCAACTGCTTTTAATCCTGCAAAATGTATAACAGAATCTATACTATAGTTGTCAAAAACACTCTGTAAATCATTTTGGTTTCGTATATCACCCTCAACAAATTTAACTTTTTTACCTATAATTTTTTCAACCCTATTTAAACTCTCTTTAGAAGAGTTGCATAGATTATCAAAAACAACAAAATCAAAACCAGCTTCATCTAGAGCTATACATGTATGTGAACCGATATAACCAGCTCCACCCGTCACTAAAACCATCATATACCCTTTGTATTAATATCTTTTTTATTATACACTCTATATACTTAGGAATGATAAAAATAATCCAAAAACTTTTAAGAGAACCGTTAGTACATTTTTTTATATTAGGTCTTATTTTGTATGTGTATTATGCACAAACACAGGTACAAACTAACACACAAAAAAAAAGTGTTATAGATATATCCAAGTATGAGATACAGCAGATAAAATCTAAATATAAAAAAGAGTGGGCAAGAGAGATCTCAGAAGTTGAACTTAAAGCTTTAATCACACAAAGGTATTATGATAAAGTTTTACTAGAAGAAGCCTATCTTTTAAATTTACAAAAGCAAGATGAAGTTATATCTAAGAGATTATTAGAGAAGATGCACTTTGTTATGTTAAATACTGAGAAGATAATAGAACCAACTCAAAAGCAACTATATGAGTATTATAAAAAAAATATAGTTGATTATTCGGTTGTTAGTTCTATCTCTTTTACACATATTTTTTTTAACCTAAATGTTGATAAAAAGAAGTTAGATGCAGTGCTAAAATTACTTAAAACTGTAAAGGTGGATATACAAAGGGTAGATGGTTTTGGAGATAGTTTTCAAAAATCAACACAGGTTGAAAATATAAACTTTGAAGATGCTAAAGACTTGTTTGGAAATTATTTTGCTTATAAGCTTTTTAAGTTAAAGAGTGGAGTATGGAACAATGCCATCCGTTCTAAATTTGGAAATCATATTATATATGTAAAAGATAAGAATGTAACAACACCATACACTTTTGATGAAGTTCAGGGGCGAGTTTATGAAGACTTTATGCAAGAGTTTAAAGACAATATAGAAAAAAAAGCTTACAAGAGAGTGTTATCGTCTTATGAGTTAAAAGTTGAGTAAGTACAAATGTTAAAAATACTACTTTTTATATTTATTTTTATCTCTATGCTAGGAGCACATCAAACAGGTCTTTCTTATATAGATATAAAAGAAAAAAAAGACCATACTATTGATGTTGTTTATAAAAAACCTTTATCAGATACAAGAGCTCAAAAGATTTACATAAGATATCCTCAAGTTTGTATAGAAAACTCAAGAGAACCACAAACTATAGTTAATGGTTTTATTATACAGAGGTATAAGCTATGGTGTGGAGATAAAGGGCTTACAAATTCTCGTATTTGGATAGATGGGTTACTCGCTAAAGATAGAGGTGTCTTAATCCGTTATGAAAAAGATGCAGTGGTAAATAAGTCTTTACTTAGGTCTACAACACCATTTATGCAGATAAATCATAAGAGTACAAGTTTTGAGCTATTTTTAGAGTATGTACATCTAGGTATTGTTCATATTTGGGGTGGTTATGATCACCTTTTGTTTGTTTTAGCTCTCATAGTTTTGGCTTTAAACATGAGAGCTTTACTTTTTAGTATAACAGCTTTTACTTTATCTCACTCTATAACACTCGCTTGTGGCATACTTGGTATTGTTAATGTTGGAGTTGCTTATATAGAGGCGATGATAGCTTTGAGTATCGTTTATTTAGCAAGAGAACTAATTATAGACGAAAAAGATTCTTTTACAAGAAGGCATCTTGAATTTGTTACATTTACATTTGGTCTTTTACATGGTTTTGGTTTTTCAAGTGTTTTAAGAACTATAGGTTTACCACAAGATGAGATACCATTATCACTTTTTGCTTTTAATGTTGGTATTGAGAGTGGTCAAATTTTATTTATCTTTGCTGTTAGTTTAGTATTATATGTTTTGAAAAAATTTATAAAAAATTATGATGATAATATTAGGCTTTATTTAGGTTACTTTATCGGTGCTTTATCCTCTTTTTGGCTTATAGATAGAGTTATATCTTTTTAAAAATGGTATAATTTTACAAAGGAAAAATATGGGATTTTTTAAAGCATTTAGTTCAAATAAACAGAGGGTTAAAACAGGTTTTGCTCTTCTTGGTGTTATCTTACTTGTTGGCTTGATTGATAACTTTTTTGTTATGTGGGCATTTTTAGGTCTTGTTTATATTATAGCATTTATGGAGGCTTTAAAACTTTTTGGCATAAGAGATACATCTTTAGTCTTTTATGCTCTTGGTCTTTGGGTTTTAGCTGGTATCTATCCGTATGGTGATGACCTTTTTGTTTTAGCTGGTGTAGCTTATGCTAGTGCAGTTGCTTTTAATCCTAAACTTACTTGGAAAAACTTTTTTCCATTTATCTACCCTAGTGCAGGGATGCTATTTATCTTAAGTATGTATCAAGAGTATGGTGTCATCTCTCTTCTTTGGCTCTTAGTTTTAGTAGCTATGACAGATGTTGGAGCATATACAGTTGGTAAAAATATAGGTAAAACACCATTTTGTCAAACAAGTCCAAACAAAACTATGGAGGGTGTTATAGGTGGTATCACTGTAGCAACCATAAGTGGTATGTTTTTGGGTCTTAGCATAGTTGATTGGCATATCTCTTTTATCATCTCTTTTATGGTTGCTACTAGTTCTATATTTGGTGATTTGTTTGAGAGTAGTTTAAAACGCTCAGCTGGAGTAAAAGATAGTGGTAATATTCTTCCAGGTCATGGTGGTGTTTTAGATAGAACAGATGGTTACCTTTTTGGTGCTATTGTGATGCTTGTACTACTTCGTGGACTAGTTTAGTGGTTTTACTTGGCTCAACAGGTTCTATAGGGGTCAATACCCTAGAAGTTGCAAAAAGATTTAACATAGATGTTGAAGTTTTGGTGTGTGGAAAAAATATAGAGCTTTTAAATAAGCAGATAAAAGAGCATAAACCTAAAGTTGTTGTTATCTCAGATGCTAAAGAGATAGCTAAAGTACAACATAACAAAGTTTTTTCAGGTTTAGATGCAATACTTAGAGTCATAGAAGACTCATCTTCAGAGTTAGTTGTAAATGCACTTGTAGGTTTTTTAGGTTTATCACCAACTCTAAAAGCTCTTGAGTGTAATAAAAAAGTAGCACTTGCAAACAAAGAGTCACTTGTGGCTTGTGGAGCTTTTATAGATACGAGTAAAATCCAACCTATAGATAGTGAACATTTTGGACTTTGGTATCTTATGCAAGATAGACCGGTAAACAAGATGATTATAACTGCAAGTGGTGGAGCATTTCGTGATTGGGATATAAAAAAACTTCAAAATGCGACCTTAGCAGATACTCAAAAACATCCAAACTGGTCGATGGGACAAAAGATAACTATAGATAGTGCTACCATGGTTAATAAAATGTTTGAACTACTAGAAGCTAGATGGCTTTTTGGGGTAGGGGAGTATGATGCCATGATAGAGACAAAGTCACTTATCCATGCCCTTATAGACTTTAAAGATGGCTCAACTACTGCACATTTTGCTAACGCATCTATGCAACTTCCTATAGCTTATGCACTTGATGAAAAGATGGATGATAATATCTTAAGTCATGTAGATTTGTTAAGTGTCGCTTCATTAGAATTTCGTGAGATAACAACAGATAGGTATCCAATCTGGCAGATAAAAAAAGAGCTTTTAGATAACCCCATACGAGGTGTTGTTATAAATGCAGCAAATGAAGTTGCTATAGAGAGATTTGTAAACAAAGAGATAGGTTTTATGGATATTAGTAAAACTATCATCGAGGCATTTGAAGAATTTACTCAGATACCTAAAAATATAGATGATGTATTTGCTTTAGATAAAGAGGTACGAATAAAAATAAAATCAAAGGTTTTGTAGTGGAAAATACTCAACAAGATAGCTTTTCAAATCTTCAATTATCAAAAGAGATGATAAATAATTTAGATGCAATGGGTTATAAGAAAATGACACCTATTCAAGCAGATGCACTACCTTTTATACTTAAGGGAAAAGATGTCTTAGCACAAGCAAAAACTGGTTCAGGAAAAACAGCAACCTTTGGCATCGGGATTTTAGAGTCTTTAGATGTTAAAAAGTTCCGTGTTCAGTCTTTGATTTTATGTCCAACAAGAGAGTTGGCAGATCAAGTTGCAAAAGAGCTTAGACAAATCGCGAAATTTAAACATAATATCAAGATTCTTATCCTTTGTGGAGGGGAATCGTTTGGTAAACAGTTAAATTCACTTTCTCATCAAGCCCATATAATTGTAGCAACCCCTGGTAGAGTTTTAAAGCATCTAAAGAAAGAAAGTTTAGAATTGTCACATCTAAAAACATTGGTATTAGATGAAGCTGATAGAATGCTAGATATGGGATTTTCTTTAGAGATTGAGGAGGTTTTATCTTTTGTACCAAAACAAAAACAAACACTTCTCTTTTCTGCTACATATACAGAAGAGATTTTAAATATTAGCAAGTCTTTGCAAGTAGATGCAGTGAGTGTTAAGAGCATCTCTGGTGAAAAATCAAATAACATCATACAAAGATTTTATGAAACAAATAATAAGCTAAAAACACTTGTAAATATATTTTCAAATTTTAAACCAACTAATGTTATTGTTTTTACAAATACAAAACTTCAAGCACAAGAGTTAGCAAAAAGTTTACAAGATTTAAAGATAGATGCTTTAGCTATACATGGAGATTTAGAACAGTATGAAAGAGTTGATGTTTTAGTTCAGTTTGCAAATAAAAGTTGCCCTATCCTTGTTGCGACAGATGTAGCAGCACGAGGCCTAGATATAAAAGAGTTGTCCATGGTTATAAACTATGATATACCTCATGATAAAGAGACTTATACTCATCGTATAGGAAGAACAGCAAGAGCAGGTTTGGATGGTTTAGCTTTTAGTCTTTTTGAGGAGAATGAACTCCAAAAGGCTGATGAATATAGAGATGATGATGTTTTGTTTGAAGATGCAAATATATTAAAAACTACACAAAATTTTGAGATGAAACCACAGAATGTAACTCTTGTCATAGAGGGTGGTAAGAAAGACAAACTTAGAGCAGGTGATATTTTAGGAGCATTAACATCAGATGCTACTTTAAAAGGCTCAGATATAGGTAAAATCGATATATATGATAGACAAAGCTATGTTGCTATCAAGAGAAAATATATAGATGAGGCATATAAAAAATTAAAACATACAAAGATAAAAGCTAAAAAATTCTCTGTTTGGATAGTTTAAAAAGTTTTACACTATAATAGAGTGAAAATTTATACAGGAGATTTTATGTATAAGGCTAATACTTATGCCAAATTGGCTGATTTTGGGAAGACATTACTAGATAAAACATCTATAATAGATGGACTTCCCCATATCTCAAAACATGCAAAAGAGATAGTGATGGCTGAGAGATGTTCTATCTTTATAAATGATTTTAAGCATAATGAGTTATGGACAACTATCTCTGATGGAGTAGATAAAATAGTTTTAGACTCACACAAAGGTATAGTCGGTCATACTATAGATACTAAAAAGCCAATAATCGCAAATGAACCATATAAAAATCCAAATTTTTGTTCAGAGATTGATGAAAAAACAGGTTTTGTCACTGAAAATTTAGCAACTGTACCCATCTTTAATGCTAACAGAGAAGTCATAGGTGTTCTTGAACTTTTAAATAAATACGGTGGTTTTAACGATAAGGATATTAAGTTTATGGTATTTTTTGCTCATTATATTAGTGGATTTTTAGAGTTAGTAAGTTTATGTGAAAATGATAAGAAATAGGGTTAATAATGAATAAAAAGTATTATATAGCAGAGTTTGGTAAAAAATTAATGGCTCTTGAAGATATAGAAAATGTGTTAAAACTTATATCTGATGAAGCAAAAGGGCTAGTAAATGCAGATAGATGTTCTATATTTATCGTAGATGCACAGGAAAAAATACTTTGGACAAAACATAGTGATGGTATTGGTCGTATAGTTATTTCTTTAAACTCTGGTATAGTTGGAGATACTTATCAGACACAAAAAGCATATATAGTAAATAACCCATATAAAGATATTAGATTTTTACCAAGCATAGATAAGAAAAGTGGGTTTAAAACTAAAAATATGTTAACTGTCCCTATATTTAACTCTAAAAGAGATGTGATAGGTATTATTCAGTTATTGAATAAATCTCGTAGTGATTTTAATGAGAATGATTTAGATACTCTTGCTTTTTTTGCGAACTATGTAAGTGGTAGTTTAGAATTAGCTCTTATGGATGGTTAATCTCAAAAACAAGAGTTCTTTAAAGATATTAAAGTCTTTTGAGACTTTGGATATAGATGCTAAGAGAAGTATAAAAGTAGAATTTTTACAAACAGATATAGATAAACTTGGATATAAGTTTCTAACTGATTTAGCTCAAATCTTTTTTATGAAGATTGTAAGTATTGTATCTAAAAAGGATACTGTTGAAGTAGAATTTTATAAGCTAGATAAAAGCTCATCTTTTCATAAAGTAGATGACAAAACCCATGAAAAATATGGTATAGATAGTGAGTTTTTTGCTATAGACAAGGCTAAAGAGGTTACTTTTTTATACTATTATATTCAAGCGCTTAATTTTGTAAATCTTCAAAATAAAAAGAAGATTTTAAACCTTGGCATAAACAAAGGTGATGAATTTCAAATCATAAAAAACATACTAACTCAAGATGATTTTTATGCTAAAGAGTTTGTTGGTGTTGATTATTCACTCTCTGCTATTGGATTTGCAAAAGAGAAGATGATAGATGAAAATATAAACTTTTTATGTCATGACATAAATACACTTGATGAGGTTATAGAAGATAAGTTTGATCTTATTATATCTATAGGAACACTTCAAAGCTCAAATATTAATTTTAACCAAACATTTATGAAGATTTATCAAAATTATCTCAGTAAAGAAGGAGCTATTATACTTGGTTTTCCAAACTGTAGATGGATAGATAAAGAGATGATATATGGAGCAAAAACACCAAATTATAATTTTAGTGAGATGGGACTTGTTTTAAAAGATATACATTTTTGTAAAAAATACTTACAACAAAAAGGTTATAGAGTTGTTATAACTGGAAAAGAGTATCTGTTTTTAAGTGCTAGAAAAATTGTAAGGTAGATAAAAAAAGACATCTCCATCCAAAAAAGAATGGAAATGCTTGTATATAGTGGAGATTAACGTTTTGAGAACTGACGAGAACGACGAGCTTTACGCTTACCTGGTTTCTTACGCTCAACAACACGAGCATCACGAGTCATCATACCTTCTGGTTTAAGAATCGCTTTGATGGATGGGTCAAATGCAACTAAAGCACGGCTAATTCCGTGACGAAGTGCATCTGCTTGACCACCAAAACCACCACCTAAAGTAGTAGCTACGATATCAACAGAAGAATCTTGTTTAGATAAAACTAAAGGTTGTTTAACACGAAGCTTTTTAGCTTCAAGTCCACCTAACCATGCATCTAATGAAAGACCATTGATAGTGATTTTACCACTACCTGGTGTTAACCATACTTTTGCTATAGACGCTTTACGACGACCTGTTGCGTATATTTTATTTGCCATAAATTATCCTTACTTAGCTAATTGTGCAG
>JAADDU010000163.1 GCA_013153755.1 Campylobacterota bacterium
ACTTTTAAACTAAATAGTCTATAGTTTAAAAATCTTTGTTTTATGATTTTATACTCTATATCTTGTTCTTCTAAATCTATGCGTTTTTGATATATTTTTAATCTTTCTTCTATGGAAGCAGGGAGTATTTGAGCAGAGATTGGGCTAAACATCTCATCCATTAAGATATTTTGTTGTTCTCTTTGTTTAGTTAAACCAAATATACATCCACAATAGTCTTGACGATAAAGTTTTTGCTCTTTTGTAACTTTTGATTGTTCCTGTGTTCCACCATTTGCTCTATAATCAACCACAACAAATTCAACACCATACTTTTTATAAAAAACATCTCCACTCTCTTTGAGTTGTTGATGAGATTTTAATGGGCTTACAAGTAGTGTTGAAGTGAAACTTTTCTCCCCAATTTCTAAGGCTTTTTTAGCACTTACCTCAAATCTTCTATCAAAACAAGCTTGACATCTCTTGCCTTTTTCTGGCTCATCTTCCATACCTTCTACAACTTTTAACCAAGATTGTAGGTCGTATTCACCCTCTATAAGTTCTATACCTAGTTTTTTGCACGAGTGTTTAACATCTAAAAGTCTTAGTTGGTATTCTGAATATGGGTGGATATTTGGGTCATAGAAGAAGCCTATTAGCTTCTCCTGAGGAAAGTCTTGTTGTAGCTTTTGTAGAAAAAAATGGCTATCAACTGAACAACAAATATGTACTAAAATGTTATCTGCTTTCTACAACTTCGATAGATTTAATAGTATCATTACCCTCTATACTGTCAAGAACTGCAAAACTCTCTGCATCATCTTCTTCTATAGCACCAAAAACAGTGTGTACACCGTCTAAGTGTGGAGTTGGTACGAAAGTGATAAAAAATTGACTTCCACCAGTATTTGGTCCAGCATGAGCCATAGATAGAGTTCCTCTTGTGTGTTTTGAAGTATTTGTAGCAGTTTCACATTTTATAGCCCAGTCAGGTCCACCAGTACCAGTTCCTATAGGGCATCCACCTTGAGCCATGAAACCAGGGATTACACGATGGAATGTAAGGTTGTCATAAAAACCTGTACTTGCTAAGTGAGCGAAGTTTGCAACTGTATTTGGAGCTTCATCTGTAAATAATTTTAACCATATATCACCTTTTGCAGTTGAAATTTTTGCCCAGTTTAGTTTTGCTAACTCATCAGCACTTAAATCGTAATCTTTTAGTTGTGTTCTTCCAAACATATTTTTCCTTATTTTTATTATATTTATGAAATTATAGTCTAAATTTGCAAATGACTTTTAGAGATTTAGTTTTTAAGAAGTATGTAAGTGCTTAAAAGATAAAATAAAGACAATATGAAAACATTTAATTTAACATACAAATCATCAAAAATGTTAGAAAAATTTATACTCCTTAATAATATATCTAAGCATGATGAAGTTTTAGTTCAAATTTTTACTGGCTTTATAGATAAAGATTTTATAACTTCCTTGTTATCTAAAGTTTTAACATTGATTCCAAATGCTAAGATAATTGGTTCAACGACTGATGGAGAGATAATTGATGGAGAGATAAAATCTTATGCAACTGTACTGTCTTTTAGTGTTTTTGAAAATACAACTATAAAAACATGTTATATACCTAAGCATGGATCAGATAAACTTTTAGCAAAAAATTTATATCAAAAACTTGACAATCCAGATAAAATTAAACTTATGATAACTTTTTTAGATGGACTTCATAGTAATGGAGAGATCTTTTTAAAAACTTTTGAAAAGTATAACGATAGTATCATCATGGCTGGTGGGCTAGCAGGGGATAATGCAGAGTTTAAAAAAACTTTTGTTTTTGATGAACATGGTTGTTATGATAATGGTGTAGTAAGTGCAAGTTTTTATAACGATGATTTAGTTGTTGGTACTACAAAAAGTTTTGGTTGGAAAAAGATAGGTAAAAAGTTAAAAATTACAAAATCAAAACATAATATTGTTTATACTATAAACGATATGTTAGCAGTTGATGTATATAAAAAATATCTTGGTCTTGAAATATCAAGTGAACTACCTGCTACAGGGATAGAGTTTCCTTTAATCTTAAATAGAAATGGTATAAATATAGCTAGAGCAGTTCTAGGTATTGATAAAGATAATAATGCTTTAATTTTTGCTGGAGATATACAAGAAGGAGAGATCGTACAGTTTGGTTATGGAGACATAGAAACCATAGAATCTTTAGCACAAGAGACAACTACAAATGTTTTAAATAAAGCAGTAGAGAGTATATTTATCTACTCTTGTATGGCTAGAAAAAAGCTGATGGGAGATAGTGTTTTAAATGAGATAGTTCCATTGTCAAACCTAGCTCCAACTAGTGGATTTTTTACCTATGGGGAGATTTTTACTATAGGGAAGAAATATGAATTTTTAAATCAAACTATGACTATCTTAACACTTAGTGAAAATAAAGAAAGTAGATTGGAAAATACTGGATTTGGAAGTAAAAAAAAAGAATCCAACAAAACTATAAACGCTTTAACTCACCTAGTTGGAGTTACAGTTGAGGAACTCTCAGAATTAAATAAAAACTTAGAAAAAAAGGTAAAAATAGAGGTTGATAAAAATATACTTAAAGATAAACAACTTATTTATCAAAGTAGACTAGCTCAAATGGGTGAGATGATAAGTATGATAGCACACCAATGGAGACAACCACTTGCAGCAATTAGTAGTGCTGCTATAGGTTTAAAGCTAAAAACAACTTTAAAAAAAGTAGATGAGAAACTTATCTTAGAAATCTGTGAGAAAATTATATACTCTTCTAGTCATCTTAGTAAAACCATAGATGATTTTAGAGATTTTTATAAATCAAACAAAGAAAAAAAAGATGTAACATTTAGTGAAATAGTTAAAGGTGTTTTAAATATTGTACAAGCTTCTATGAAAAATAAAAATATAGAAATAGAAGTTGATTTAAATTTTAATGATACACTTAGAACATATCCAAATGAACTTAAACAGGTTCTTATGAATCTTATAAAAAATGCAGAAGATGCACTCTTGGAGTCTAGGGTAGAAAATCCAAAAATCATGATTAAAACATACAAAGAAAATCAAAAGTGTGTTTTAGAAGTTAGTGATAACGCAGGGGGTATAGATGAGAAAATTATTTCTAAAATTTTTGATCCATATTTTTCTACAAAAAAAGCTAAAGATGGAACAGGATTAGGGTTATATATGTCAAAAACTATAATACAAGAACATTGCAATGGTAAGATATACGGCTACAATAATGAGGTTGGTGCAGTATTTAAAATAGAGTTGGAGAATACACTTGATTAACATGGATGATATTATTGAACATACAACAAAATTAAACCTTCTATATGTAGAGGATAATCAAGAAGCAAGGGAAA
>JAADDU010000071.1 GCA_013153755.1 Campylobacterota bacterium
ATTTTTCATGGTTTACACCCATTACGAAAGTATCTGTTGCTGTATCTTTTGATGGAGCAGAGAAGAGAACTTTCTCTACACCATTATCGATATGAACTTGAGCAGACTCTTGTGTAAGAAAAACACCTGTACACTCTAAAACCATATCAGCACCACAATCAGCAAATTTTAGGTTTTTAGGGTCACGATCAGAAAATACTCTGATTTTATGACCAGCTATTGAGATATTCTCATCATCTACTTGCTCTATATCACTACCAAAAGTTCCATGAACAGAGTCATTTTTTAGAAGATATAGCATCATATCCATACTTGCCATATCATTTATAGCTACAATCTCTACATCATCTCTTGTTGCAGCAATGCGTGCAACACAACGACCTATTCTACCAAATCCATTAATCGCTATTTTTAGTGCCATCTCAAATATCCTAATAAAAAAAATTAAATTCTGTTATTTTAGCGAACTTTTGTTATAATTGCTATTAAATATGGAAACTATTGCACTTTTTGGTGGTTCATTTGACCCTCCACACATCGGACACAGGGCTATTGTAGAGGCTTTAAATGATTTAAAATTTATCGACAAAACTGTTGTTATGCCGACATATCTCAACCCATTTAAATCAAAATCTTATGCATCAAGTGAGCTTAGATTTAAATGGTTACAAGAGATGTTTTATGATCTTAAAAATGTTGAAATCTCTGACTATGAGATAAGACAAAAAAGAAAAGTTACAACACTTCAGAGTGTACACTTTTTACTAAAAAAATATAAAAAGATATACTTAGTGATAGGTGCAGACAACATCGCCTCCCTCCCTAAATGGAGTGGATACAATGAACTAAAAGATCTCGTAACATTTATAGTTGCAAAGAGAGATGGCATCGAAATAGATAAAAGATTTCTTACACTAAATATAGATAAGAGAATCTCCTCTACAACTTTAAGAGAGAAAGTAGAGAGTTCTATGCTACCACAAGAGTGCGCTAAAGAGATAGAAAAGTATTATAAAAATATAAAATGAAATGTAAATTTTCAAAACGGAGAATAAATGAGTAATTATAAAGAGAGAATTGATACTATAGTATCAGTACTAGACACTAACAAGGCAGAGTCTATAGAAGTTTTTGACCTTAGTAAAAAGAACTACTTTGTTGATTATGCGATAATAGCATCTTCACTTGGTTCACGCCATACACTTGCACTTTTAGACCACCTTAAAAAGTCTATAAAACCAGCTGAAAGTTTTAACAATGTAGATGAGAGTGGTGACTGGGTTGTTGTTGACCTTGGAGATATTTTAATCCACATTATGACTTCTGAATATCGTGTTAAGTATGATATGGAGAAATTTTTAGGTGAGCTAGCGAGTGGTAAAGAGGGTGATACTCTCTAAAAGAAAAATTTTAACTACCTCTTTTTAAAAGAAGTAGTTAAACTCTACCCTATATTCACTATAAGAGACATCTGTTTTACCACTACTTCCGACATCTGCATCCACAAAACCTAACCTCAACTTCGCTTCCATATTTTTACCTATATTTTGACGGGCATCTATATGTATAACATCTGTATCTGCTTGTACACCTGCTTTTAAATCATCAAAATCTTGCACAGCATATCTTGCCATCAGTGAAAAACCATCAAAAATTTTTGCTCTATCAAAATCATACCCTACTCTAAGCATATATGTTTTTGTATTTGCATACCAATTTACTTGACTCATCGCTCTTGTATATCCACCTGTAGGCTTCGCCTTCCATGGTGCAATTATATCTGCTTTATCCGCTATCTTTGAGTAACCTACTCTTGAGAAAAAAGCACCATCTCTAAAATCTACTTTTAATGCAATCATTGAACTGTTGAGTGAGTTAATATCTCTATATCCATCTTCATTTGCTTTTAGATTTGCAACACTATAGTCTGCATTTAAGTTATCAAACTGTTGCATATATTTTATAGCAGGAGAGATTTTTATATCTCCATATCTAAACGTATGTTTAAACTCACCAACTATTTGAGTAAGAATAGATGGAAGAGTCATAGCACTAACTATAATTTGGTTGTTTTTTAATGTATCAATTTTTAACATACCCAAGATAAGCTTATTGTTACTACCTACTCGTTGCAATGTTAAATTACGATTTATAGCCGAATCATCATTCTCATTCCAGGCATTATTTGGATCATAAGCTATTACATCATGAGAAGATGTATGGTCCCTTAGTTTCTGTTTCATCAAGTATGCAACATTTAGTGAAACTTTTGGTGCAACACTCACAAGTGCACTTATACCATCAAAACTATTTGGTATCATTTTAGAGTCATTAGAACTTGTAAATGTAGACTCAACAAGTTGACGACCTACTTTAAAACTCAAAATACGAGAGTAATACTCCATATAAGATTGACCTACAACACTCATACCATATCTTCCAGTTTGTGTTGTATCGTAACGACTTAGTGTATCTTTTCCAGCTTTTAATGTTGCTAGATTTTCTATATCTTCACGAAAAAAAGAGGGGTTTTGAGAAGTGTATAAACCAGCCGTTGCACGCCAGCCATAAAGTGATGCTGTCTTATAAACAAGACTACCCCCTACACCCATAGCTCTGTTATCTGTAGTTATATCACCTCTCCAATCCCATAAAAATGTGTTCGTTCTTAATCGACCATAAAATCGACCTTCTAAAAAAAGAGAAGACAAAGAGTCGACATCTTTTACTTTTTGATTATACTTAACAACCATATTGCTTTTAAGTGTAATTTTCTCATTTTTTAATGTTGCTTCTGCTGATGTAGTTACAAGTATAGTAGCTACTAAAATAAAAAATTTACTTTTTTTCATTCTGCTTTTTTCCTTTTAAATCATCCTCTAATGTCTGTAAAATATTTCTGTAGTTATAAATAGACTCAACATATTTTATAGGTTCAGATCCTCGTGCATACCCATACTTCAAATACTGATAGTACTCTTTATGTGCTAAAAGTGGTAATATTTTTTTAAGATCACTCCAACTCGCATCATCTAAGTTTAATTTTCTAGCTAAAGATTGTGCATCATATATATGCCCTAATCCTATGTTGTATGCAGCGAGAGCAAATTTTAGTCTATTTTCTCCTGTCACTCTTTTTGGTACACTTTTTATCATCTGTTTAATATGTTTAGTCCCACCTACGATACTCTCTTTTGGATCGATTCTATTTTTTACTTTTAAGATTTTTGCTGTATTTCGAGTAAGCATCATTAACCCTCTAACCCCTGTAAAACTTTTTGCATTAGGATTCCAGTGAGACTCTTGATAAGAGATAGCAGCAAGAAGTTGCCAAGGAATTTCATAGTTTTTTCCAGCATCTTTAAA
>JAADDU010000089.1 GCA_013153755.1 Campylobacterota bacterium
CTACCAATACTCTTTATTTGGATATTTTGAGTTCAGATGGCAATATAACTATCAAAAAAGATGAATTTAGTGAAATATGTATAGAGAGTACAAACAATTCATTATATGGACTTTCTCAAGCAAAAGTATGTTGGGTTGTACTCAAAGAAAATAATACATTAGTTAGAGTAGAAGGCAACAGCTATAGTTTGCCATTGGGATTAGATGATAATGTAGAAGCTGATAAAGCATTGGATAATCTTGAGGTATTTGATGTATATAGAAGTAAAGATAGTGTCTTAGTTATAGCTAAACAAAGGGCTAAAAACCCTATAGCTTTTGCTGTGTATGGAGTATCCACACCACAAAAGAAGAAACCTAAAAAAAGAAAGAAAAAGTCAAGAAAATCAAGAAAAAAACCAAGGCATAAAAGAAGGGGGATATAGAAGTGAAAGAGATTTATGAAAAAGCAGGTCTATTTTATGTAGGTAAGGATGTAGATAAAGATACACAACAATCTACTGATGTCTTAACTCTACTTAAAAATAAAAACTTTACAACACATGCTGCTATTATAGGGATGACAGGTTCAGGGAAAACTGGTTTAGGTATAGGCCTTATAGAGGAGGCTGCTATAGATAACATACCAGCTATCATTATAGATCCTAAAGGTGATATGGGTAACTTGCTTTTGACAGATCCGACCTTTTCACCAAAAAGTTTTGAGCCATGGGTTAAAAATGAAGCTGAAAGTAAAAATGAAAACCCTAAAGAGTATGCACAAAAAATCTCTACAATGTGGAAAGAAGGTATAGAAAGTTGGGGACAAGATGCTAGCAGAGTACAAAAATTTGCAGAAGTTGAAAAAAATATTTATACACCAGGAAGTTTGTCCGGATTGCCGATTAATATATTGTCTTTTTCTAAACCATCTCAAGAGATTATGCAAGATAGTGATATCTATGCATCGTATATTAAGAGTACAGCAAACGGTTTATTGTCCCTTATAGGACTCTCATCTAAAGGTTTGGATTCTAAAGAGTATATACTTTTAGCTCAGATTTTATCAAATGCA
Source organism: Campylobacterota bacterium (assembly GCA_013153755.1). The sequence continues at coordinate 1,055 of JAADDU010000089.1, forward strand.
TGGATAAATGAAGAAGATATAAGTTTGAGTAAACTAGTAAGCCAGATTATAGAACCACCATTTAAGCATATAGGTGTTTTACCACTAGATAGTTTTTATACTCCTGAAGATAGATTTAAATTAGCAACTAAATTTAACTCTCTATTGGCAAGTCCAGACTTTGCTTTGTGGTTAAAAGGAGATAGTTTAGATATCCAAAAGCTTTTATATGATGAAAATGGAAAAGCAAAGATATCTATCTTTTCTATAGCTCATCTCAATGATGAACAAAGAATGTTTTTTGTTACGCTACTACTAAATCAATATATATCTTGGATGAGAAGACAAAGTGGTACAAATGCATTAAAAGCACTGCTTTATATGGATGAGATTTATGGGTTTTTCCCCCCAAGTAAAAACCCACCAAGTAAAGAACCAATGCTACTTTTACTTAAACAAGCTAGAGCGTTTGGTTTGGGTGTAGTACTTAGCACTCAAAATCCTGTTGATTTGGATTATAAAGGTTTATCAAATATAGGCACTTGGTTTATAGGAAGGCTTCAAACATCTCAAGATATACAAAGAGTTATAGATGGCTTAGGTACAAAAGTTGGTTCAAGCTATACAAAAAAAGATATCAAATCTCTTTTAAGCAATCTCAATAAAAGAACATTCTTTTTAAAGAGTGCACATTTGGATGATATAAGACTCTTTACTACAAGATGGGTTTTGAGTTATCTTAAAGGACCTTTGAGTAAAGTTGAGATATCAGAACTTATGGCAGATAAAAAAGAGTCTTATCTCACACAAACAACACAACATATTGTACAAGAAAATAAGCCTGTATTTAAAGAGTATCAATCTTTAGATGAATCAATAGTACAATATTTTGAACCAAATATTATGTCAAAAAATATCTATATACCTACACTATCTATAGAAGCTAATGTGCATTTCTATAACCAAACTAAAGGTATAGATAAAACTATAGAGTATAAACTCTCTTTACCGCTATCAAAAGATTTGGATAGTTTGGATTGGGATGAGAGTCTTGAATTGGAAGATGATTTTACTAGGTATCCAAAACAACCATCTAAAGATGCATCTTTTAGTGCATTGCCAGAGATAATAGTCTCTGATAAAAAGCTCAAATTATCTAAAAAATCTTGTATAGAGTATCTATATCACAATAGTAAAATTACACTATATAAGTGTAAGTTTTTAAAAGTTGAGTCTAAGCCTAATGAAGATAAAGCAGATTTCTTAGTACGAGTACAAGATGTTGCCAATGAAAAAAAAGAAGAAGAGTTAGAAAAATTAAAAGCCAGATATGAAAAAAGGTTAGATAGTTTAGAAGATAGACTACAGAAGGCACAGCAGAGAGTAGAAAAAGAAAAAAGTGACTCTACTTCATCTATGTTGGAAGCAGGTATATCTATCTTGGGAGCTTTATTTGGTAGAACAACACCTACAAAATTAGGACGAGCAGTTAGTAAAAGTAGTAAAATTCTTAAAGAGAGAGGAGATCTTTCAAGAGCAGAACAGAAAGTTGCAGATATTCAAAGTGATATAGAAGATTTAGAATATGAGCTAGAGGATAAGATAGATAAATTAAATGAGAAATATGATATAGACAATCTCGAGATAAGTGAATACTTTATCAAGCCTAAAAAAACCAATATAGAGATAAAAGACTCAGCTATAGTTTGGAGAGTTTCAGTATTATAGCTATACTACTATCAATAGTATATAGCTATATTTAAACTTATTTTAGCCTTTACTTCCTGGTTTTATCGCTTTTGTAGAACCTTCCTTACATAGTGGACACTCTTCAGGATTATACATTTCAAATTCAAAATCATCTAGTGCAAAAAAAGGTATATCTTTTGGAAGTTTACATTCTGCTTTTGGTGTTGTGCTTCCACCAACTCTTTGACAAAAGCCACGATTTGCCAAAGATGCAAAAGCAACTACTTTCCCACCAAGTTTTTCTATGGTTTGTGCTGCTTTTAGAGCAGAACCACCTGTAGTTATGATATCTTCGCAAATGATGATTTTTTCATTTGGAGATATTTCAAATCCCCTTCTTAACTCCATACCACCATCTTTTTTCTCTACAAATATAGAACGAACATTTAAAGATCTAGCTAGTTCATAACCTGCCAATACACCACCAAGTGCAGGAGCACATACAGTATCCACTTCTATTCCAGCTTCTTTTATCATTTTTGCTAGTGCATCTGTTAGGATAGATGCTTTTTGTGGATACTCTAATACTTTAGCACTTTGCAGGTATCTAGCGGAGTGGTTACCACTAGCTAGTAGAA
>JAADDU010000209.1 GCA_013153755.1 Campylobacterota bacterium
AAAAGATAAACTACTATTCTTTTGTTTGAATATTTATCTTCATATACCTAGGAGATATTGACAAATATTTGATTTTAGCATTCTCTCCCTTATGTATAACTTTATTGAGTGATGCCAAAATTTTTATAGGATCTTGGTAGTATAACTCTTGTTTTATAAATTTTTCAAATTTTTCAACATCTTGATTATGGATTCTTATAGCATTTTTAACTTTACTATTTTTGACTTTTAAATTATTGTATGTTTGAGTAAGTTTATCGATAGTATTTTGCATATTATATGCTTGATAAGAAGATATACCTATATATAATAAAATAGTAACTATAATAGGATAATATAAATACTTATTGAAAAAGAATAGTAGTTTATCTTTTGATAGCTCTATATTAATGAAATTTGTTAACTCTTTTAAAAATTTAGGATTACTCCATACAGAGTTAAACAGATCTTGATATTGTACATATGATATCTCTTTGGATTTAACTTTATATTGTTGTTCTAAAAGGTGTACTTGCGATATATCACTGATAACAAATTCTACCAATAATATACCATCTTCTATATATACTAAAAGTTCTTTATTCTCCTTAAATGCCAAACGATATAAACCATCACCTATATCAGACAATAAAAAATATACAATAAAACCTTCTGGTATAACAAATAGTGATGAATAATATTCTTTTAATGAAAACCAAATAGACAAATGCTGACTTTTTTTATAACTAAAAATAGATGTTTTATTAAATGGTGATTTAGAAGCATAGTTAAGTTCTAACAGATTTTTAGAAAGCTTGATATCTGATGGAAGTTTTGTATATAAATATACACTTTTTTCAAGAGGGACAACTGTAATGATATTATATCTTACATAATAGTCCGACATACAAAACTCCATCTTTTAAACTAATAATATTATAGTTAAAGTTCAATTAAATGCTAATAAATTCTATATCCTTCTATATAAAAAACTCTATTCTTATCATTTTGTGCAAAATAAAGTGTTGCATACAATTGGCTTTTAGCTTTATGTTGCATTACTGTAATCTTTATATTTACAACTTGAGAAATACCAAACCACATATAAGAATCATCAAAATATTTATTTTGTTCTATTATAGAAACAAATTTTTTACTATCCTTGTGTCTCATTGATACAAGTTTATTTGCTTCATCCATAGATATATGAAAAAGAGCCTTTAAATATCTTGCATTTATAAGCATTAAATTTATTATCCCCTCTTTATATGTTGTTTTCTCTATAATATTTTCATCTATATCATTTATACCTTTGACTAGTTTTAATTCATCAAGGCTCTGAAATATATTAATATTTGATGGTCTATAACCTAATTGTTTTTGTATAGTATAGTAAGTACTCTCTGCACCATTTAACCTTACATTATCATCTACATCCAGCCAATCTCTTATAGAGTCTTTTATAGTAAAAGAGAGTTCCCTATGCTTTATCATATCAACAATACTATATAAATCATATGGTCTAACCATACTAGATAAATCTTGTATAGAAATTGTAATATTATTTGATATATGATATTCACTACCATCAAGATTTATCTCTTTAGGAAGTGAGAATATAGGATTTTTATTTATAAGCTTCATACCATCACAATCTGATATCATAACATGATATTTTATTGCTTCCAAATAATTTTTGGCTATAATTTGTGTAGCTAGCTTATCCTTAAGCATATAAGAGACATGTAAACTTTCTTTTGACAAAGATGCTATAAACGCTATACCTATAAGCAAAACAGCTACTATCCACAATACGATAGAAAGAGCAAATCCTTTTCTCTTATAGTTCATCATAAATCCTATTGAAAATATCTTTTATTGTTCTATTGTAGTCATTTTGCACTTTTATAAAAAATTCTTTTTTATCTAGTTTAAATATCACAGCTGATGGTAACTCATTTGAGAGTTTATCTTTTATTTCACCATTTAGTCTTTTATATAAAATCTCACATTTTTTTAAATCTTTATAAATTATATAACTTTTACTATCTTTTAAAAATTCAGGACGCAAAAAGTCTATTCTCTTATATAACGGTTCTTCTTTATAGATTAATTTATCATCAAAGCATTGCAATTCTACCAAGGCATCAGCTTCAACAAATATAGGATTTTGAGAGATAAAAGAAATTTTTTTATGATTACCTATAAAAAAATAGTGCCATTTATATTTTATAGGTCTATTTAGCATATCATACTCTTGTACTGCATAATACTTCATAGATTCTATCGGCGTTTTTAGTTGATTGTATTTTAAAACTTGATTGATACCATGAAGTTTAACTTTGCTTATCGTAATAAGCTGTAACCTCATAGAAAAAAGAGCTACTCCTATAAGCAAACTCAATAAAACCACTGCTACTAGCATTTCTACAAGAGTAAAAGCTTTTTTCATTTCAATCTCTTTGCTATAGTTTTATAGTACTTAAAATTATTATGTTGATGATTCCAGCTTAAATGCAAATCTATCTCATAAAACAGCAGTAAAGTATCACCTATATTACCTTCAAGATCACCTTCTTCAAAAGATTTTTTATAACTTTTTTGTTTTGATATCAGTTTACATTGAGCATCATAGGATACATTGGAAAACATCCCTTTTTGATGCAAATAGCCTTTAGTACATATAGTGTCTTCCAAATAGTTGCTTATATTTGAAAAGGCTATATAGATATTTTCGTATTTTTGTTCTTTTTGTTCTACCATTCTAAGTTGCTTTATCATAGTAACTGATGTGGCAATAACTAAAAACAAAATTAAGATAGAAATCAAAATCTCAATGGTTATCATAGCTTTTCTCAAAGATAACCCCTTTAATATTTGTAGTATAATTGACATCTTCTATAGAGTTATACTGTTCTTTGAGTGTCAAAAACGCATAAGCTTTACTCTGAGACAACTTTTGCTTAGCTTGCATTTTGTTAAAATAGTTATTATATCTATCTAACATTTTAGCTCCCTGTGGTACAACAACACCCATCACAAGTACCATAATCACTAGTACTATCAAAAGTTCAATCAGAGTAAAAGCTCTACTCATATATCTATCCTGCAATATCTGTCATACTCATAACAGCCATCATAATAGCCACGACAATAACAGCGATAAATACTCCTAATGCAACAATTACTGCTGGTTCTAAAATAGCTAAAATCTTTTTTACATTTTCATTAAAAGCTGTTGAGTGCCTATTTGAAAGAGATTTAAAAATCTTATCCAGTGAAGCACTACTCTCCCCAACATTAAGCAAAGCAATATCACTAGGTGGGATTAAGGAACTCATAGAAAAAACTTCACTGAGTTTTTTTCCTCTTTTGATCTCAAAAAGTGTATTTTTAAGTAACTCATTCAATTCTGGTAAGAGTTTGACTTTTTGAAGCTGTTTTAAAGCCTTATCTATCTCTAATCCACCACTTAACATAGTACTCAATGCACTGTATATAATAGTCAATTGTAAATCTATAACAATATATGATAACTTTGGTGTTTTATAAAACAGACTCATCCAAGGTATTGGAAATTTTTTAAGGATAACTACTATAGTAACAACAAAACCAAATATAATAAAAAGTGCCTCATTGATATGAGCATTCAAATATTTACCCATAGACAATATAGCATACGATAAACTAGGTAATTGTTCAAATTCTTCAGGAGAAAATATAGTAGAAAACTTTGGAATAATCAGAAAAAATATAATAAATGATACAACAATACTCATACCAACTAAAAACAATGGATATGATAATGCTTGTTTGATATCCGAACGAATCTTTTTTTGAAATGACAAATACTCAAAAAGTTGCAAAAGCCCATTTTGAAGATTACCAACCTCTTCAGCAGTTGATATAAAACTAATAGATAAGGAATCTATAAAAAGATTTTCTTTTTGAAGTGCTTGTTTTAATGCTATAGAGAGTTGATCACCACTTTTAATATGTTCTAATATAGAAAGCAACAACCTTTTATATGTAAACTTTTTAGTCGTCTTTGCCAGCATTTTTAAAGCCATATCTATAGGCATACCAGAGTTTATCAAATAATACAGTTCTTCTATAAAATCTAAAAAATCATTTTGAGTAAACTTAGACTTATCTATCTTCTCTTTTTTTTCCTTTACAGATATCAAGAGAAGTTTTTTTTGGGCTATAAGGCGTTCAAACTCTTCTTTTGTACCTTCAAATGAACCTTTAAATTTTTCTCCACTAGGGACAACTGCCTCATATTCAAATAGTGTTGCCATTATGCTAACCTCACTACCTCATCCAATGAGATATGTCCTTCTAAAAACTTCAAAACACCATCATCTTGAAGTGTTCTATAACCCAAAGAACGGATATCTTTGAAATCTTTATTTTTATCTAGTTTTGAAGTCAATCTTTCATCAAATGGGATGATTTCTAGTATAGGCATCCTACCTTTATAACCTGTATAATTACACTCTTTACATCCAACTGCCCTACAAGGGTTTACTTCACTCTCTACAAACTGTTTAAGGTGATCTATATTATATAATTTTCTTTGCTCAGCTGTAAGTTCTATAGACTCTTTACAGTGTGGGCATAATCTTCTAGCTAACCGTTGAGCCATAAGCCCTACTACAGAAGATTTTAGTAAGAAATACTCCATACCCATATCAAGTAATCTTGATACTGCACCTATAGCTGAGTTTGTATGCAATGTAGATAAAACCAAGTGTCCTGTCAATGCCGACTGGATAGCTATCTGAGCTGTTTCACTATCTCTTATCTCCCCTATCATTATCACATCAGGATCTTGTCTAAGTATAGAACGCAAAGCATTTGCAAAAGTAAAATCTATAGATGATTTGACTTGTATCTGACTTATATCATCTAACTGATACTCAACAGGATCTTCCACAGTTATTATTTTGATAGATTCACTATTGATATAATTTAATGCTGCATAAAGTGTGGATGTTTTACCACTTCCTGTAGGACCTGTTGTTAGTATGATCCCATTTGGTTTTTTAAGCATTTGTTTCAAAAGATTGATATTGTCACTATGAAACCCCATATTATCCAAAGTCAAATCTACAGACTCATTACCAAGCAAACGAAGTACAAAACTTTCACCAAATGCAGTAGGCACACTTGAAGCTCTGATATCTAACTCTTGAGATGATATTTTCATACTTATTCTTCCATCCTGAGGAAGTCTGTTTTCTGAAATATTCATCTTGGATATCAACTTCAGTCTAGCTATAACTGCTTGTTTTAACTTATTTGGTATAGTATCTACAACTTTTAAAACACCATCTATACGAAAACGGACTTTTATACCATGTTTATAAGACTCAAAATGTATATCTGATACATCTAGTGTAGTTGCTTTTGCAAATATATTGTTAACTAACTTGATAACAGGGGCTTCAGAAGCTAATTCTTTGAGTTTATCAACTTCATCTTCAAAGATATCTTCATCTTCTTCATCTTCTACTTGGTATAGCTGAACGATATCTCTCAACTCTTCTTCAAGTGCCAAGTAAATAATTATTTTTTTAGCTAAAAGATTTTCTAGTGTAGCTACTATATCTGGAGACACAGGGTCATGCGTAGCTAGCAAAAAGTTATCACTATCTTCACCTATGGGATATAATGTATAATTAAAAAGATACTCCAGTGTAACCTGCTTAGGTTTGATAGTAGTAATCTCACCTTTGTAGTCTTTTAACAATCGATATCCATACTGTTTGGAAACAGCTTTGATATAGGCTTGTTCTGTGATAGCACCAAGGTTCAATAAAATATTTCCAAGATACCCTCCATACTCCTTTTGTATAGAGAGTGCCTGTTCTATATCATCCTTGGAACAACTATTTTGAGATAATAAGATTTCTTTTAAATCAATCATTTATTCCCACACAGAGATATCTTTAGCATCTTTACTACCACCTTCTTTACCATCACTGCCTAAACTATACAAATCATAAGGATTACTATCTTTTCCTGGTTGTTTATAATGATATGGATTACCCCAAGGGTCTTCTTTGACAGGTTTTGGAAGATAAGGTCCATCCCAGTTTTTTATACTAGAGTTTTTTGCCCATAAAATTTTCAATCCTTCATCTGTAGTGGGGTAACGCCCTGTATCCAAACGAAAACTATCAAGACCTTGTGATAACATTTGCATCTGTGCTTGTGCTGTTTTTACTTTTGCATTATCTAGTTTACCAAATAACTTAGGTGCTACAAGTGATGACAATAATGCTATAATTACGATAACAACTAAAAGTTCTACCAAGGTAAAAGCTTTTCTCTCTTTTTTATTGTTCATTAAAAATACCCCTCTATTTTTTTCTTTTCCATTGATCCTATTTGATCTTTATCTATCAAGCGACCTTCTCTCTCACTTGAAGTTGAAAGTAACATCTCTTTGATAATCTCAGGTAAAGTAGATGCACTAGAGTTGATTGCTCCTGTAAGTGGGTAACACCCAAGTGTTCTAAATCGAACCATCTCTTTTTTGGCATTTTTTCTCAACTCTTCAGGCATTCTATCATCATCTACAAGTATCTTAGTTCCTTCATACTCTACTACTTCTCTCTCTTTTGCAAAATATAAAGATGGTATAGGTATATCTTCTAAATATATATACTGCCATACATCAAGTTCTGTCCAGTTAGAGATAGGAAACACCCTTACACTTTCTCCCTTGTGGATAGCTGTATTATAGATATTCCACAGCTCAGGTCTTTGATTTTTGGGATCCCATCTATGGTGCTTATCACGAAAAGAAAAAATCCTCTCTTTTGCACGAGACTTCTCTTCATCTCTTCTTGCTCCACCTATAACAGCATCATATCCACCCTTATCAAGTGCTTGTTTGAGTGCTTGAGTTTTCATGATATCGGTATGAACTTTACTACCATGTTCAAAAGGTGAGATACCCATCTCTATACCTTCTGGATTTGTATGTACTACAAGATCAAATCCTAACTCTTTGGCACGATTATCTCTAAACTCTATCATCTCATGAAATTTCCACAAAGTATCTACATGCAAAAACTTAAATGGTGGCTTTGCTGGAGCAAATGCCTTCATTGCAAGATGTAGCATAACAGAGCTATCTTTTCCTACACTATACATCATAACAGGGTTATCAAACTCTGCTGCTACTTCTCTAAGTATATGTATAGATTCTGCTTCTAGTTGTTTTAAGTGTGTTAATCTCTTTTTTGTTATCATATCCTGCTATCTCAAATTGTAAATATATTTTTATCTATTATATCATATTTATTCTTTTATGAATCACTATTGAAAATATCCCTTGTATAAACCTTTTCTTTAATATCTTGTATATCTTCTTCCATCCTATTTGCCACAACGATATCACTAACACTTTTAAATTCCTCTAAACTCTTTATGACTCTTGAATTGTAAAAACTATCTTCTTTCATAGCAGGTTCATATATAACTACTTCTATACCTTTTGCTTTTATCCTTTTCATAATTCCCTGTATAGCACTGCTTCTGAAATTATCACTTCCACTTTTCATAGTCAAGCGATATATACCAACAACTTTAGGATTTTTTGCCAAAATAGAGTCAGCTATAAAATCTTTTCTAGTAGCATTTGCTTTTACTATAGCTTCTATCATATTACTTGGTACATCTTTATAATTTGCCAAAAGTTGCTTAGTATCTTTTGGTAAACAATATCCACCATATCCAAAACTAGGATTATTGTAATGTGTTCCTATACGAGGATCAAGCCCTACACCTTCTATAATTTGTCTAGTATTAAGACCATGCATTTGAGCATATGAGTCAAGTTCATTGAAGTATGCTACTCTCATTGCCAAATATGTATTGGAAAAAAGCTTTATAGCTTCAGCTTCTGTAGCATCTGTAAAAAGTATAGGTATATCATCTTTTTTAGCACCTTGTGCCAAAAGATTAGCAAAAACTTCTGCCCTTCTACTTCTCTCCCCCACGATAATCCTACTGGGATATAGATTGTCATAAAGTGCTTTCCCCTCTCTTAAAAACTCTGGCGAAAAGATAATATTTGTTGTATTGAATTTTTCATTTATACTTTTTGTATATCCTACTGGAACTGTTGATTTTATCACCATAGTAGTATGTGGATTTATATCTAAAACATCCTTTATAACAGACTCTATACTTTTTGTGTTGAAATAGTTTGTCTCAGGATCATAATCAGTAGGTGTTGCTATGATAATAAAATCAGCACCTTTATAAGCATCTTCTTTATCAAGTGTCGCTCTAAAGTTTAAATCGTCTCTTAAAAGATATTCTTCTATCTCTTTATCTTCTATAGGAGACTTCTTTTGATTGAGCATTTCTACTTTTTCTGGGATAATATCTAGTGCTACTACTTCATTATGCTGAGATAGTAAAATCCCATTACTAAGCCCTACATACCCTGTTCCTGCTATTGCTATTTTCATATCTTATCTCCATAAAAATCTTTATACCAATCAACAAATACTTTTATACCATCTGACAACTTTGTATCTGGTTTATAATCAAAGTCTTTTATCAAATCCGTAACATCAGCATAAGTACTTTCCACATCGCCATCTTGCATAGGCATAAAATTCTTTTCTGCTTTTTTACCCAATGTATCTTCTAAAGTTTCTATAAACTGCATCAAAGGTAAAGGAGAGTTATTACCTATATTATATATTTTATAAGAAGCCGAAGAACTGCATATCTCAGGATCATATGGATCCCATTTTTCATTTGCTTTTGCAGGATTATCTATAACTTTTATGATACCATCTACTATATCATCTATATATGTAAAATCTCTACTCATTTTACCATTGTTAAATACTTTTATAGCTCTATCATGAAGTATAGCATCAGTAAAAAGCATTGGTGCCATATCAGGTCTTCCCCATGGACCATATACAGTAAAAAAACGAAGACCTGTTATATGTATACCATAAAGATGAGCATATGTATGTGCCATCATTTCATTACTTTTTTTAGTAGCTGCATAAAGACTTACTTGATGTTCTGTTTTATCTGTTGTTTTAAATGGCTGAGATTTATTTAGTCCATATACAGAAGAACTTGAAGCAAATGATAAATTTTTTATTTGATGTTGACGGCAACCCTCTAAAATATTTAAAAAACCTACTATATTGCTATCTATATATGCATAAGGGTTTTCCAAAGAGTATCTGACTCCTGCTTGAGCAGCCAAATTACATACAGCATCAAACTGCTCTATCTCAAAAAGCTTTTGCATAGACACTTTATCTGCTAAATCTATCTTATAAAAACTATGTTTATCATAAATTGATGAATTTACTTTGATATTGTCACCAATATCATCTTTTGCTATACCAAGTTCTTTTAACCTTCCATATTTTAGACTAACATCATAATAGTCATTAATGTTATCTAATCCTACAACTTCATCACCTCTTTGTAGAAGTTTTCTTGCTAAATGAAATCCAATAAATCCTGCTGTACCTGTAACTAAAATCTTCAATTTATTTACCCTCTTTTTGTCTCATATAATCATCTTCAAGTCTAACTATATCATCTTCTTCTGTATATTCTCCAACTTGCACTTCTATCAAAACTACAGGTATCACACCATCATTGGCCAACCTATGAACTTCTCCCATTTTAATATAAGTAGATTCATTGGGTCTAATCAGTTTGGTAGTATCGCCCACAGTTACAGTAGCTGTTCCACTTACAACAACCCAATGTTCATTTCTATGATAGTGTTTTTGTAAACTCAATCTCTTACCTGGATTGACAACAATTCTTTTTATCTTATATCCAGGAGTGTCTTCTAAAACTGTATATGTTCCCCATGGTCTATAAACACTTAAATGTGTATGTGCCAAATTTGAATTTTGTTCTTTCAGCTTTGACACTACCTGTTTAACCTTTTGAGAACTTCCCTTTTTGCTGATCAAAAGAGCATCTCCACTATCAATGATAATTAAATCTTCTATATCAATAGATGCAATTAGCCTATTATCCCCTATAATTAAATTATTTTTACTATCTATTGATATATGATTGTCATTTATAGTGTTACCACTGTTGTCTTTATCAAGTTCATCATATAAAGCATCAAAACTTCCTACATCAGACCAACCTATATCACTTGGAATTACTTTAACCTTTAAAGACTTTTCCATAACAGCATAATCTATACTGTCATCTGGTATATTTATCATACTGTCATAATCTATACGAATAGTTTCTTTTTGAGAAACTTTATCAAAAGCTTCTTTAGAAGTTTTATATATTTGAGGAGCATATGTCAATAACTCTTCTAAAAATACTCCTGCTTTAAAACAGAACATACCACTATTCCAATAGTAATTACCTGCATCCAAATATTTTATAGCCGTTAATTTATCAGGCTTTTCATGAAAAGCTTTAACATCCAATCCATCAGCCTCTATATAACCAAAACCTGTTTCAGCAAATGTAGGTTTGATACCAAAAGTAACAAGATATCCTTTCTCAGCTAAGACTTTTGCTTTGTTTAATACTTTTTCATAAGATAATTTATCTTTGATTAAATGATCACTTGGTGTAACCAAAACAATACTATCAACATCTAAAGACATACAAGCGAGAGCTATAGCAGGTGCTGTATTTCTTCCTATCGGTTCTAAAATATAACTTGGATCACAATCTATATTTATATCATTTAATTGTCCTTTAGCGATCAAATACTGTTCAGTATTTGAAACTATCACAGTATCATTACACAAAGATATATTTCTTTCTAGTGTCAGTTGAAATAAGGATTTATCCCCAAATATTTTATTGAACTGTTTTGGCATAAGAGTTCTACTCATAGGCCACAACCTTGTTCCACTACCCCCACATAAAATAATATTAATCAAAATCTCTCTCCCCATATATATCGATAATTTTTTTAGAATAATTATCAAAATTTTTTCTAAACCGACTCCATGTCATATCCTGTTTTACAACTTTAGCAGGTATACCTGCTACGATAGATCTTTTAGGAACATTTTTAACCACTACCGCCCCTAAAGAGACTATTGAACCTTCTCCTATAGTAACATCAGATATAACCGTACAATTTCTAGCTAACCAAACATGATTTTGAATCTCAATACACCTTCTATGCTTATTAATAATTTGCTTCTTTTTTATATCTACAACTCCATGTTGATCTGTAGCTTGAATCAAAATACCATCAGAGAACATACAATCATCACCGATCTGAACTTCACTATCCATACAAATCATATGAGTACCATTTGAAGTTGTATGTTTACCTATATAAACAAATGAATTACTTGCACAATCAATTGTATATATGCCACGAACATCTTCATTAACAATAACATAACTACTATCATCCCAATATCTTAAAATAAACTCTCCATTTGTAGCTAAAAAAACTAATTTTATATTAAAGATACCATTTTCTGCTGTTAAACGCTTTATCGTAAGTTTTAAAGTATTAGTTTTTAAATTTTCAAAGGATTGTTTATTTAAATAAATAGTACTTTTTAAAGATATCATCTGTTGAATATTAATATAGTCTTTGATTTCTTCAAAAGTATATTTATTTAATTCATTTACTCTAATAAATCTATCAATACTATCATTATTCATACTTTATAACCCCTAATATTAACAATATCTCAATCATTGTTTTGATCCAATAACCTATGAAATAAAGCTATATGCTTTAAAGCCCAAGTATCCCAATTGTAAGGTTCAATAGTATGAGAGATTCTTCTTTTTCTTTCTAGATATTCTGATTTTAGTTTTGAAATAACTATTTTTAAAGAGTCTATATCATTCCATTTATACTCTATATGAGGAAAATCAGGTATAACCCCTATAGCTGGGGCAATCGACATCGTACCAACTCCTAGTGCTTCCATAAATGGTACAGGACCACCTTCATAAAGAGATGGAACTAGCAAATAATCTATAGATCTATAAAAATCTGACATATCATCAAATTTCCATACAGGTACACCCCAACTATCATTTAAAGCAACTATTTGCAAATTTTGCATTAAATCTTTATCTTCAAGTAATGCTTGTACTAAATGTTCACCCTTTCTTCCACCAGGATATACTCTACCTACCAATCCCAAAGTCATTTTAGGTTTAAAACTTTTATCTGCACCTACTGGTATCACACTAACCTTATCTTCACTAATTCCAAATCTTTTTACATCAGCTGCTGCTGTATTAGCTACAGCAACACAATGATCTACCTCTTTGGCTACACTCTCCCACTTATCATTTAATTTCATAGGATCATAGTGAGTAAAGTTTGCAACTACCACTCCTTTGGATGGTCTTTTATTAAAGTATCCATAATTGATATAGTAATGAATGTTGGCTTCTGGATAATCTTCATTTATAACAGCATTTGGCAATCTTTTTGCTATCTCTTCAGCTTTTCTATGCATAATCCAACCAGGTTTTTCTGTAACGATACGAACTTTTAATCTTTGGTTTCTCTTTCTAAACTTTTCAGTATCATATGAACTCATTGCTTCTTTTAAAAGATTTAAATCATTTTGTGGTGTTGTTCTTTGATCATATAATTTTCTAGTTGCATTTTCATAATGTATCGCTGTAGCATTAGCCACATACAATATATCTTTTTGAAACATATTTTTATACTCTATACATAGTATTATATCTTGAGCTGCAACTTCACATCTTTCTTCAAACTTTATCTCGTCAAATTCTGTTTTTTCTATCATAAGATAAGCACCTGTTACAGCAGGCACTACTAAATCATTGGATACTCTTGGATCTGTATAATATATCTGATTTTTATATCTATGATATGGCATATTATTTTCATCAAAAAATACACCTGCATGTTGAATATTTTGGTTTTCAAATCTCAAATTTACACCAACTATCCCTACATCTTTTTTCAATATCGCTTTATATGAATTTATAATACAATGGCTATCTACTTCTACATCATCATTTATAAATAAAAGATATTTACCTTTTGCCTTAGATGCTAACATATTATTATTTTTAGAAAAATGATAAGGTTTTTCTTCTATAAAAGTAATCTCAAACGAATACTTTGTCTTATCTATATCTGGTTTTTCATCTCCATTCCATGAACATATAAACTCCAAAGATATATCATCAAGTACAGATTTTTCTATACTATCTAATAACAAGTTTATATTTTTAATATTCTGACTAACTGTCAACAGTGATAAGTTATACATTTTTTTCTTCCTTTCTTCCCTCTATATTTTCTATAACTTTATAATAATTAGCTATCATCTGGTCATATGTTTGCAACTGTTCAAACAACCTCTTTGAAGCCTTACTAAAATCTTCTCTTAAGTTATCATCATTGATAAGTTGTAATGTATATAAAGATAGTGCTTTTATGTCTTCTTCTTTATAAAAAAATGCATTATAATTTTCTATACACTGTTCTATAACTCCAAAACAAGGAGTAGTTACTATAGGCAATCCAAAATATAATGCTTCTAATATAACTCTTGGAAAACTTTCTATCCTTGAAGTAAAAACATATATATCTGACATAGCATAAAAATCGTAAGGCTTAGTAAACTGCTGTTTGTCTGTTTCTGGTATAAGTATAATCCTATCTTGTATATCCTTAGGATAACTATAAACAATATCATATATCTCTTTACTATAAGGTTGTGTATCATCCCCTTTATTTTTATCCATACCAACTATAAAAGCTTTTATCTTTTTCTTACTTTTTTCAAAAATTTCAGGCAAAGCTTTTACAAAATCAAGCTGACCTTTTCTTGGAGATACAGTTCCCAAAGACAATAGTACAAGCTCATCTTCTGCTATACCAAACCTATCTCTTATCTCTCTTCTTGCATAAATAGAATCTTGATTTAATAAAGATGTATTTAGTGAATTATGTATAATTTTAAATGAATCATCTATATCAAGAAAAGACCATATACTCTTTGTTGCATTTGCTACAAAAACAACTTGTGATGCTTTTATCATTGTAGAATAGGCTTCTTTTCTAACTATATCTGGAAGATAATCAAAATAGCTCTTTGGAGGTTCACTCTCTCTAGGTATAAAGATAGTTGGAATACTCAAACGATATGCACCATGAACCATATAAAAAGATAGTAAAGTATTAGCTATAACTACATCCGGATTAAGCTGAGATAATTTCATCTCCAAAACTTTAAGTTCATTTTCCCAATCATCAATAGTCTGACACTGCACATTAAACGAATTATCTACAATAACTCTAATATCTTGATCTTTATACTTCTCTTCCAATGGTCCAGTAGAAGGAGAATACACAATAGGTGTTATATTAAATAGCCTTCTTAATCCTATAGCCAATTCAAATAAACTATTTTGAGCTCCTTGAGAGCGTAAATTATGGCTACAAAACAGTACTACTTTTTCAGATGCTTGCTTCTCATATATCCATTTACTTTTTTCGCTAAAAAACATCTCTTTTAAAAGATACTCTTTGTTATCAAGTTGTGCGATAATTTTTAAATTATGCTTCCTACCATCCAAATATTGCAATGGGATATTGACCTGATAACCTGCTTTGCAGTTTACATTAAATACTCTTTTAATATCTGCTCTATCTATAGTAGTTTTAGCTAAAATAATCTCTTTATCATCAATAATAAATTTTAATCTTACAACATCATCAGAACTGTTTTTTTGTAAGTTATATACCCACCCTTTAATACCTGATATACTAACATCTTCTACATTATGTTTAAAATAACTAGAATAGTTATTGATATATTTTACTTGAGACTCTACTAAAAATTCTAAATTTTTTGTATCTTGTTTAGGTTGGGATATTGTTACTTTTTGTTCTATAATTACATCTGTTTTATGCAATAAGTAGTATTTTTGATTATTAACAATAAAAATTTTTATATTATGTTTTTTTTCATCCTTTAACTGTTTTGGTACTTCAAGATGATATCCAGCATAACATTTTATACCAAATTTTCTTTTTAAATCTTCTCTATCTATATTTACATATGATTCTAATTTTATTTTATCATCGATGATAACTATCAATTTCAATTCATTTTTGTATTCATTTTTGTCAAGAGGATATACCCATCCTCTAATACCTGATGTATCTATATGTTCTAATTGATATTTAAACTTTTTAGCTGTATCCTTCTCTAAAGGATATTTAAATCTATATTGTCTATTTTCATATTTACCATATCTTACATAATGTAAAAGAAAATCAAACTCTTCATTTTGTAATTTTAAGTCATCATAGCTATTTTTATAAAAATCTATATCAAAACCATCTTTTAAATTTTCATACTCTTTTTTTTCTTCTTCATTTTG
>JAADDU010000023.1 GCA_013153755.1 Campylobacterota bacterium
AGTTTCTCAATCTTTTGTATATCTAATTTATTTACATTTTTAAAAAATCTATACAACCACATGAAAATTATTATCGCTTCGATAAAGCATATTGCTATAATGTACTCTAAATTCATTTATTTACTCTCAATTATTTTTTTAAAACTATCTAGGTTTTCTTTAAATAAACCAACTAAAACTAGAACAGATCTCTTTGTCTAAAGATATTTATAGCTACTTTTATATTTTCACTAACTTTATCTACAACCAAAATATTATAATTCACAACAATCCCCCCTCTATATATGAAGTGCTAACTCTTTTTCCAAATACTCACCAGTATAACTACCAGTTTTTTTATAATCTTTTGCCAAATCTTCAGGTGAGCCTTCTGCAATGATGAGTCCACCACCAGAACCACCCTCTGGACCCATATCTATAATCCAGTCAGCATTTTTAATCATATCCAAATTATGCTCAATAATAAGAACACTGTTTCCAAGTTTAACAAACTTGTGTAAGACATTTGTAAGTCTGTCAACATCTGCAAAGTGTAAACCTGTTGTTGGCTCATCAAGTATATAGAGTGTTTTTCCTGTATCTTTACGGCTTAACTCTTTACTTAGTTTTATCCTTTGAGCTTCCCCACCTGATAGAGTTATGGCGTTTTGTCCAAGCGTAATGTAGCCTAGACCAACATCCACAAGTGTTTTCATCTTTAAGTTTATCTTAGGTATAGGCTCAAAAAACTTGTAAGCTTCATCTACACTCATGGCTAAAACATCTGCTATAGTTTTACCTTTGTAAAAAACTTCTAGTGTTTGTTGGTTGTATCTTTTACCTTTACAAGAATCACACTTAACCATGATATCTGGCAAAAAGTGCATCTCGATTTTTATCTCGCCCTCACCTTGACACTTCTCACATCTACCACCTTTTACATTGAAACTAAACCTAGATGCAGTGTAACCTCGTATCTGGCTCTCTTTCGTTTGAGCAAAAAGGTTTCTTATCTCATCCATCACACCTGTATATGTTGCTGGGTTACTTCGTGGTGTCCTACCTATGGGGCTTTGGTCAAGATATATCACTTTATCTACCTGCTCAAGTCCGTTTATCTCCACACCTGCAACTTTGTTAACTTTTCGTGCATGATTTAAAAGTTCCCTTGCAGTTGGCAGAAGAGTTTGAAGCATAAGTGAGCTTTTACCACTTCCACTAACCCCTGTTATACACACAAAGTTATTTAGTGGGATTTTTACACTTAGATTTTTTATGTTGTTTATGTTTACATTTTTTATCTCTATATGTTTATCTTGCTCTCGTCTGTAAAAATACTCTATCTTTTTTCGCCCATAAAGATAATCAGCTGTGAGAGTTTTGGCTTTTTTAAGTTTATCTAGCGTTCCGCTAAAGACCACTTCACCACCAAAGATACCTGCTCCACTACCTATATCTACGATAAAATCAGCATTTTCTATGGTTTCTTTATCATGCTCGACAACTATAACACTGTTGCCTTTTTCTTGCAAACTTCTAAGTGTTCTTATGAGTTTTTTAGTATCTCTCTCATGAAGTCCGATACTTGGCTCATCTAAAACATAAAGAACACCTGTAAGTCCACTACCTATCTGAGAAGCTATCCTAATCCTTTGAGCTTCACCACCACTTATGGTTCTAGCATCCCTTCCTAGTGTGATATAACCAAGTCCAACATCGTGTAAAAAGTATAGTCGCTCCCTTATCTCATTTAGTATGGGTTGGGCTATCTGAGTATCTTGTGCATCTAAATTTTCAAAATGCTTTTCATCTGCAAACCACTCATAAGTTTTTGAGATAGGCATCTCTAAAAGTTCTGCTATTCCCTTACCCCCTACTCTAACAGCTAAAGATTCAAGTTTTAGTCTGTGTGAGTTACAAACATTACACACCTTTTCACTCATATAGTCACTCAACTCTTTTTCATCTTTAAACATATCGTAAGCTATACGGATAATTCCAGGAAAAACCCTTTTTACTTTGTGTTTTTTCCAAAGAAATGTAACCTCATCAGGATTACCGTGCAAGATAGCCTTTTTTTGATGCTCTAAAAGCTCCGAATACGGCACTGTTATATCTATATCGTTATGCTCACAAAAACCTTTTAAAAATGTAAAGTAGTACCCTTTGTTAAAGCCATAAACTATCTTTACCCCACCCTTTTCTATAGGTAAATCAACATCTACAATCTTATCTACATCAAGTGCATAACGAAGCCCAAGACCATCACACTCACCACAAGCACCTTTTGGGGAGTTAAACGAGAAACTAAGAGGTTCGAGTGGGTCAAAACTTATCTTACAATCAAAACATGCATTGTGTTCTGAGTAGTGCATATGAGCTTTACAATCAAGCTCCTCATGGTTAAGTATCTCTATCTCAAGCTCTCCATAACTCTCTTTTAAAGATTTCTCAACATCAGATGCTATTCGCTCTTTGTTCTCCTCTTTTACCACCACTCTGTCTATAACAACTTTGATGGTATGTTTTTTGGTTTTACTTAGCTCTATCTCCTCATCAAGACGAACCATAACACCATCTATCTGAGCTCTTACATAACCTTTGTGTACTAAAGATTCTAACAAGTCAGCATAAGAGCCTTTTTTCTCACGAACAAGTGGTGCTAAAAGAACAAGCTTTGCCCCTTGTGGCAGTTTATGAACTTCGTTGATGATATCAGATGCAGACATTTGAGATATAACTTTATGACACTTATGACAATGTTGCACCCCAACACGAGCATACAAAAGTCTAAGATAATCATATATCTCAGTGATAGTCCCAACAGTTGAGCGAGGATTTTTAGAAGTGGTTTTTTGGTCAATCGCAATAGCAGGAGTAAGCCCCTCTATCTTATCCACATCAGGTTTACCAACCCTATCTAAAAACTGTCTAGCATAAGATGACAACGACTCCATATAACGACGTTGCCCTTCTGCATAAAGGGTATCAAAAGCCAATGTTGACTTACCACTACCACTAATCCCAGTCATAACAACCAGCTCATTTTTAGGGATGGTTAAATTTATATTTTTTAAGTTGTTTTCTCTCGCACCTGTTATAACTATGCTATCTTTTTTTTTCAATCTACACCTTTCCTATGATAAAAATACTCTTTTAGCCAAATACAACACTATACTCACATAAAACAAAATAAGTAATCTTTTTTGAAGTACTGCAGCTACATTATGTTTTAAAAATATACCAAGATAAACACCAAAGAGTGATGCTAAACCTATAATTATACCACTTTTATAGTCCACATTTG
>JAADDU010000160.1 GCA_013153755.1 Campylobacterota bacterium
TACCAAACTGAGCAGCCCCACCAAGAAGTGCTGTTTTAGGGTTTGATAAAAGAGGACCAAAGTCTGTCATAGCACCAACACCCATAAAGATAATAATAGGAAACATCTCATTTGAGAGCCCCATGCTATAGATAACACCTAAAAATCCATGAGCACCTGCAATGTTTGCCACAGGAATATTGGCTAAAAAACCACCAAATGCAATAGGTAAGAGCAGTAATGGTTCAAAACCTTTAGCTATAGCTAACCAAAAAAGAAAAAATGTTACAAGAATCATAATCACACGACCAAGACCTTTATGAAAATCACTCATAGGTTCACCATGAGCATTCATCTCATTTGGATCTGGGTTGACAAGTGCTACGATACCAGTAGATTCTAAAAACCCACTTATCATTTCACTAAATGGCTTAGTATGGTAAGTTTCCTCTTTATGCGTAGAAACTTTAGCTTCACTTGAAGCTTGATGTTCGTTTGCTGATGCAGTTGTAAATGCTAAAAGCATAAACAATGCAAGAAATTTAAGTACAATATTTTTCATCTAGTTATCCTATTACAGCTACAACTTGACCTTCTACAACTTTATCATTTGTAGCAACATTGATAGTTTTTAAAACACCACCTTTTGGTGCTACAACATCTATCTCCATTTTCATAGACTCTAAAATCATAATAACATCACCCTCATTAACACTTTGACCAGGGTTTGTCGTGATTTTCCAAACACTACCCGGAAGAAGTGCTTTTATCTCTATACCCTCACCAACTGGTGCATTTGGAGTTGGAGCTGCTACTGCTGCTTCACCATCAACTGCTACTACTTGAATATCTGCATCACCCTCTGCAACTTGAACACTAAATTTTTGACCATCTACTACTACTGTATAATTTCCATTACCCATTGAATTTCCTTCTTCACAATCTGTTTTCATTTCTGATATTTTACGAATATTTAACTCACCCTCACCTTTTAGGAAAGAGATACCTTTATCTTGGCAAGCTGCTGCTATAAAAATATTTTCTTCTGTTATTTCTATATCTTCTTCTTTAAGTCTATCTATCCAATTTTGAAGTGTTTTACTTGGATCTGCATCTGCTAAATCTAGTGCTTTTTCAGTTGTTGGAAGTAGATTTAACTTCTCACTTGCAATTTTTACAACTTCTGGATCTGGTGCAACTGGAGTTTTACCAAAATAACCAAGAACCATACGACCATAACCAGGTGCAATAGCTTTCCAAGGTCCTTGCATAACATTGTTAAGTGCTTGTTGAAAATAAAACTGACTAACCGGTGTTACAGATGTACCATAACCACCTTTTTCAACTACCTCTTGCATAGCTGCTATAACTTCAGGGAACTTATCCATGATATCATTATCTCTCATCATCTGAGTATTTGCAGTTAAAGCACCACCTGGCATTGGTGAAAATGGGATAATAGGAGAAACCATAGTAGCTTCAGGTGGTACAAAATAATCAGCTAAACATGATTGTAACTCTTTTTCATAAGTTAAAATTTTACCTATCTCTAAACCACCAAGATCATAATTCATCCCTTTAGTTGCATGAAGCATAGTTAAAATATCTGGCTGAGAAGTTCCACCACTAACTGGGTTAGCAGCCATATCTATACCATCTATTCCAGCTTCAAGTGCTGCCATATAAGCAGAAACACTAACACCAGCAGTTTCATGTGTATGAAGACGAAGATGTGTTCCTTCTGGAACTAAACCACGAGCCATCTTAATAGTATCAAAAACTTTTTGAGGGTTTGAAGTACCACTAGCATCTTTAAAACAGATACTATCGTAAGGAACACCACTATCTAAAATATCACGAAGTGTTTTTTCATAAAAATCAACACCATGAGCACCACTACACCCTGGTGGTAAATCCATCATAGTTACAACAACTTCATGTTTTAGTCCATGGTGTGAAATTCTTTCACCTGAATATTTAAGATTTTCAACATCATTAAGTGCATCAAAGTTTCTAATAGTAGTTGTACCATGTTTTTTAAACATTTTTGCATGAAGGTCGATAAGCTCTTTTGAGCCTGTATCTAACATAACTGTATTTACACCACGAGCAAGTGTCTGAAGATTTGCATCTGGTCCAACAATCTTTCTAAATCTATCCATCATCTCAAACGCATCTTCTCTTAGATAGAAGTATAAAGATTGAAATCTTGCTCCACCACCAAACTCAAAGTGATTAATACCTGCTGTTTTCGCAGCTTCTACAGCTGGGAAAAAATCATCCATTAGAACACGACCACCAAAAACTGATTGGAAGCCATCTCTAAATGTTGTATCCATTACATCTATAAATTTCTTAGCCATTTTTACCCTCTATGATGTTTGATTGCTGCTGTGATAGCTGCAATTACTTTTTTGTTATCTTTTGGTGCAGAAGTTGTTGCTGCACCTACATTAGTTTTTGGTTCAGGAAAAAATCTATCTATAATAGCAGACATAATATTCATGCATCCTATCATAATAATTAAAAATAAGAACACAGTTCCCATTCCTAATCCCATAAATTTAAAACCTTCCATAATTAGGTTAGTCTCCATAAAATTACCTTTATTAATAATTTGTTGCATTAGTATAGTAAAAAGATGTTTAAAAAGAGTTTTGACTTCTTTTATATTATTTTAAAATGACATTTTTGTTACTTTTTGATTAGCTATTTTAATTTTAAATAAATAAAAAAGGATTGTTTTGATAAAATTATAAAATATTAAAATATGGAGATGAGATGATAGCTGGGATACCTGAACAAGATTTTGTGGCATATGTAATTTTCGGTCTATTTATGAACTTCTTTTTTTCTATACTTTTTGGTGTTTATCTTAGTAGAAATATTGGGATAAAAGATATGATAGAATCAAAAGGCAACAAAGAACAATCTTTAATCGTAAGTTTAAGTTTATTTGTACCATTTGCTAAAATGATTATAACACTTTATAGAGTGGCTATACTTCAAGTATATTTTTTAAACAAAGGTCATACACACAAAGAATTTTGGGTATATATGACACACGAGCAATATCAAAACTAATACAATCCCTTTCTACACTCTTTAAAAATATTTGTATTCCATAGTCCTATTTTTTGCAACTTAGCACCATTTTGAACCAATATAAATCTTCCCTTAAATTCATCATCCATAAAAAGAGGTTTAACTATAGCTAAACCTTTAGATAGAAGTATTTCAGATATAGACTTTTGAGCTTTTAGATGCAGTACACATTCATCATTTTTTATCTCCACA
>JAADDU010000216.1 GCA_013153755.1 Campylobacterota bacterium
ACGGTAAAAATGAGAATTTTCTATCAACTTTTTTACCATTTATAACTAAAGAGGCTTTTTTATGCTGTGTCATTATATATGTATAGAGCGCTGTAGCTAAAGATAATTTTTCTGAACTAGAAACAATCTCTATATGTTTGGAACTCTTTATTTTCTCTATAATTTCATTCATATTAGACATATTATACTACTATTTTGATTTTCTATTCATCTTGTAAACATAAGCTAGAACTTCTGCTACTGCACTAAAAAGAGCTTCAGGTATCGCTTTTTCTACTTCTACTTCAGCATAAAGAGATCGTGCTAATGGAGGGTTTTGAACTATATGTACATTTGATTCACGTGCTATTTTTTTAATCTGCTGTGCTATATTATTCATTCCTTTTGCTATAACTATTGGTGCATGTGACTTCTCCTCATCATACTTTATAGCAACTGCATAGTGTGTAGGATTTGTTATTACAACATCTGCGTTTGGAACTTCAGACATCATTCTCTGTTTAGACATCTCCATCTGCTTTTGACGTATTTTACCCTTTATTAGAGGGTCTCCTTCCATATTTTTCATCTCATCTTTTATCTCTTGTTTACTCATCTTTAAACCATCAAAATACTGTTTTCTAACTATAATTATATCTATAAGTGCAAAAATAAAAATGATAAAAAGCATAGCAAATGCAATTATAAGTACTTTTTCTTGTAACCAATCAAGCTGATCTCCTAGACTAAACAGAGCAACTGTTGGTAACTCTTGAATAAAAGAGAAAAAGAAAAGGAACCCAACACCTAAGGTGATATGGGATTTAAAAGTGATTTTAACTCCCTCTATAAGTTTTTTCATAGAGAAGAGATTTTTAATCCCTTTTATTGGATCTATCTTCTTAAAGTCTGGTACTATCGCTTTTGTTGTAAACAGAAAACCAAACTGTGCAAGAGCAGCTACAACACCAGCTAGAGCCACACTAACAGCTAAGGGAATTACTATAAGTAAAAACTCTTTTATAGTGACTATCGCTATATCAACCATGAAAAGCTTATCTAAAGGAGTTCCTACAAGTGAAAAATAGTATTTAAATAGTGTAACAAGGTGTTCTGCCATAAATGGGAAAAGCATAAGAAGTGCTAAAATAGCTACAAACAGTGTTATAACCCCTGAGGTATCTTGTGACTTAGGAACATTCCCCTCTTTTCGGGCATCCTCTATCTTCTTGGGGGTTGGTTCTTCTGTCTTTTCAGCATCATCTGCCATACTACAATCCTAAAAGGATTTCTAATCTATCTTCATCGACAAATCTATCCAATTTGCTTGATGAATAAGTGCACCACTACTGATGGCATCTACACCACTTTTAGCATAACTCTCTATGGTTTCTAAAGATATATTTCCACTCGCTTCAAGTAAAATATGTGCATAATTTTCATCTCTAAAAGTTACTATCTCTTCTATCTCTTTAGGTCTCATGTTATCACACATAACTATATCTGCACCTGCATCAAATGCTATTTTTGCTATATCAAAAGTTTCTGCTTCTACTTCTATTTTTGTTGTAAAAGGAACAACTTTTCTCGCCTTTTTTATATACTCTTTAAGATTTTTTATAGTTTTTAAATGCGTATCTTTTATCATTAAACTATCATCTAAACCCATTCTATGGTTAGTTGCACCACCACATTTTGTTGCATATTTTTCAAAAATCCTCAACAGTGGTCTTGTTTTTCTAGTATCTAAAAGTTTTACATTATATGGTGAACAAACCTCTACATACTTACGTGTTAAAGTAGCTATCGAACTTGCATGAAGGGTCATGTTTAGTATAGTTCTTTCACAACGTAGTAGCGTATGTGATGAGGCTTTAAAAGTGGCTATTATATCCCCTTTTAAAAAACTTTGACTATCATTTTTTAGCCATACAACCTCTATATCTTCCATTTTTGCTAATGCATTTACATACTTTTGTCCAGCTAATACACCATCACTCTTTGCTATTATCTTTGCAGTTGCATCTATAGCAGGTTCTACTAAGGCATAAAGATCTCCACGGCCAACATCTTCAGCTAATGTATCTTTTATAAACTGTTCAATCATAATGCCATCATTCTCTCTAATGCTATTTTTGCCCATTTTTGAGTATTTTCATCTACAAATATCTCATTTATTGGCTCACCTTCATCTATAGCTTTTAGAGTAATATAAACGTCAAGAAGTGTTGTTTCATTCATAGTTGGGCACTCTGGTTTTGTAGAGCTTAGAACATAAGTATTGTTAGGGCGTAGACGATTTACCATATTAAACTCTGTACCAACTGCCACTTTTTGTTCTGCCGGCAAATCTTTTATATATTTAATAAGCTGAGAAGTTGAACCTACAAAATCACTTGCATCACATATAGCTGGATCACACTCTGGGTGTGTAGCTATTTTGATACCTGGGTATTTGTTTCTAAAAAATGCTATATCATCGACACTAAAGAGCTGGTGTACGGAACAAAAACCATCATAACAGATAATATCTGATGCACTTAAGTCACTTCCATCTCCTATAACACAAGAGTTAAGACCCATCTCATTTGCTATATTTTGTCCTAAACATCTATCGGGTACAAAAAGGATTTTTTTACCCTCTTTTAACGCAGTTGTTATGATCTTTTTTGCGTTTGAGCTTGTACAGACAAGTCCACCCATCTCACCCACTTTTGCTTTAACTTCAACATCGGAGTTTATATATGTGATAGGAAGTATATTGTCATTTTCTATACCTGCTTCATTGAGTGCTTTTACCGCTCCATCAAACTGCATACCATCTATCATGCTAGCCATTGCACAAGATGCGATTTTTGGCATCACTACTCGTTTGCTTGGACTAAGCACTTTGACACTCTGCCCCATAAAGCCAACACCACAAAAGAGTACAAACTCCGCATCATCATCACGAGTTCGTGTCGCTAACTCTAAGGAGTCACCTGTAATATCGCCAATATTAAAAACTTCATCTCTTTGGTAAAAGTGTGCAACAACAGTTACACTTAATTTTGCTTTGAGAGACTCTATCTCTTTTGTTAGTTCTTCATTTGTTAATTGCAAAAGGGCTTCCTCTTTTATTTATTAATTGTTGAAATTATATCAAAAAAAGTTATACATTGATAACTAGCTTTATACCTAATTAACTTGTATTAACTATTTATTATAATAAAAGTAGTATAATTACTACCTTATTTGACTTCTACCAAGTGTTGGAGTCCTACAAAAGGCTTTTTGGCTTCTG
>JAADDU010000198.1 GCA_013153755.1 Campylobacterota bacterium
GGGATTGCTACTGCTGTTGAGGGGTATTTACAAGGTATAAGAGATATAGTTTTACTAGAAAAAGATACAAATCATAACTCAACCATAAGAAAATACTACAAAGACAACAAAAGAGTAGATAAAGACTGGAAAGGTCAAAAGGTTGAACTTGATGGTAGAATCTACTTTGTTGATGGTACAAAAGAGACCACACTTGACTTTTTTGATGAGATTTTAAACCATCATTCTGTTGAGCTTCAAACTCATGTTGAGGTTCAAGCCATAGAGAAAAAAGAGCATTATTTTGAAGTTTTTATGGCTGGAAAGAGTATAAGGGCTAAAAATGTTGTTGTGACTATCGGTAGGATGGGTAAACCAAACAAACCAAGCTATAAAGTTCCTGCTGGTATAAGAAAAAAAGTAGGTTATACACTTGATGGTTGTAGTGAGGGTGAAAAAATCTTAGTTGTTGGTGGTGGAGATAGTGCTGTTGAGTATGCAGTTGATTTGAGTGCTAAAAATGAGGTTGCGATTTGTTACAGAAGAGAAACTTTTAGAAGGGCAAACCCAACAAATCAAACTAACATAGCAAATGCTATCATGCATAATGAAGTTCGAGCAATTTTAGGGATAAATATAGATGGACTTGAAGATGTTGATGGTAAAGTAAAAGTTCTTTTTAATGAAATAGATGCAGAGGTTTTTGATAGAGTTATATACGCTATAGGTGGAACAACACCAAGTGCTTTTTTAGCTAGTTCGGGGATAGAAGAGGTTGATGGAAAACCCGTGCATGATGAAAATTATGAAACAAATATAAAAGGACTTTTTGTAGCTGGAGATATAACCCAAGAGAGTGGTGGAAGTATCGCTTTAGGGCTTAATCATGGTTATGCCATAGCTTGTTATATACAAAAAGACTAGTCATAGTAGATATTGATAAGTTTTATGACTATCATAACACTTATCACTTGAAATAAAGCAGCCAAGATAAAAGCGTAGTAGTGTAGGGTATCTATGCTAGATGCTTGATATGCTAGAGTTGCCATAGCTATGAGTAGTGTTAGTGGCATAGAGTGTGAAAGTCCCATGAGTATAGAATCTTTTATACCCAAAATCTTTTTAAATACTAATGATGCGATAACTCTCATAACTATCATCAGTACAGCTATGATGATAGCTTTTGTGATAAGACCTTCTAAAAGCAGTGCATCTAAATCAAAAGAACTGCCTATATGTATAAAAAATATAGGGATTAAAAAACCAAAACCATAAGATGCTAGTTTTTCAGGAAGTTCATGTTTGTGTTCAAAAAAAGTTGGTATAAATATACCTGCTAAAAAAGCCCCAAAAGCGAGTTCTAGGTGTAAGTAAAGCATAGCACCAACAAGTAAAAAGAAAATTCCCATTGAGAGTCTTATATCTTGCTCTTTGTTATCTTTTAGTGGCATAAGTGCAGTTGAAACTTCAGGAAACCACCAAAAAAGTAACTCCATAGCACGAAAAAGTATAAACATAAAAAGTAAAAATAGACTAAGTGCTAAAACAGTTTTTAAAAGACCTATTCCAAAGCCAGAAGTAAGAGCTGCTGAGGTTATAGTTAAGATACCTATACTTACAACTTCACCTATTCCACCTGCTGTCATAGATATATTTAGCCACGGTGTTTTACCGTATTCTTTAGATAATGTTGCAACAAGTCCAACTGAAACAAGAGGTAGAAGAACTATGAAAATTTTCCCAAGATCTAGATATAGTGAGATAAGTATAGAGAGTATGTATAAAACTATAAGATAAAATACAACTCTTTTCATGATTTTTCTAGGTGTTATAAGTACCTTTTTAAGATTTATCTCTGTACCAGCTATAAACATAAGGTATAAGAATCCAAGTTCTGCAACTATCTCAAAAAGGTGTTCTTCATGTAAAAAACCGATATACCCTAAGATAGAACCTAATATAATCTCTATAGGGGTAGTTGGAAGTTTTAAAACTTTTGCAAAAAATGGGGAAAAGATGATAATGAGTGAAATCGAGATTATTAAAATTACATTTTCATTCATATTAAATTAACATACTTTTTTAGCGACTTTAAGATTTAGTGATTTTAACATCTCTAAATCTTTATCTACGGCTCTACCTGTTGTAGTTAAGTAGTTTCCAACAACTATAGAGTTAGCACCATGCTTAAAAATCTCATTTTGTCTATCTTTAAACATCATCTCTCTACCACCTGCAACCATAATCCTATGAGCATCACATAAAGTCTCTCTTGTGAGTTTTATAAGATTAAATGCTTCATCTATAGTTAGTGGGTTTGGTTTTAGTTCTAGTGCTTCGTTGTGATGGTAAAAGTTTATAGGTACAGATGCAGGGTTTAACTCTTTTAGTGAATTTAACATGGAGATTCTATCTTTTTGAGTCTCTCCAAGTCCATAGATACCACCACTTATGAGAACTAGTCCAGCTTTATTTACATTTTGACAAGTTTCGTATCTCTCTTGCCATGAGTGTGTTGTACAGATGTTGTTATAAAACTCTTTTGATGTTTCAAGATTGTGGTTATATGCTTTTACACCAGCTTCTTTTAGTGTCTTTAGTTGTTCTATAGATGCAGTACCATTACACCCTATAAGTCTAAGTTGTGGAACCTCTTTTGTAAGTATTTTTGCTATATCGCAAACAAATTTTAGAGTTTTTTCATCTAAACCTTTATCTGAAGTTACAAGACAAAAGCCTAAAGCCCCTGCATCTAAAGCACTTTTTGCTTCCTCTAAGATCTCTTGCATAGGTTTTTGTTTATAACGCTGTATATCTGCTTTATATCTTACACTTTGTGAGCAAAATTTGCAGTCTTCGTTGCAAGTTCCACTGTTAATATTACAGATGGAGCATAAAAATATCTCGTTACTCATAGACCTTTTCTTTCATATATAAATTTTTGACTTTTAAATTTCTTTTTTGTTTTTGTTTTAGTTTTTTTTGTATATCTTGTTACTTTAAATTTTTTCTTTTTTATATTTAGTATGAGAAATTCTGAAAGGTTTTTACTTCTAGCACATACTTCCCCAGGATTTAAAAATAGTGTAGTACCTTTATACTCTACTTCAAACTCGTGAGTATGACCAAAGATAACCACTTCTGCATCTGGAGACATATAGTAGGGTAGATGCATAAGTTTAAAATTTGTATTGGCTAATTTAAAATAGTTTGGCTCTTGAACAAGGTTATATTTATCATGGTATTGAGTTAGGTGTGAGTCGTTGTTGCCATATACTGCTACATATCTAACTCCACAACTCTCTAGTATATCTAGTATTTCAACTTCCACTATATCTCCAGCATGTATGATAAACTCTACCCCTTTTTCTATGAGTAGTTCTATCGCATCTTTAGCTAGATTTACTTTTTTATGTGTATCTGAAATAATCCCTATCTTCATAACTTTTAACCTTCCTCTCTAGGTGTTCTATTTTTACATTTTGTACACTCATATACATCTTTGTTTCTGTATGTTCTCTCAGCCAAAAGACCGTTACACCCTTTTTCTTTACATTTTATGGTTGTTGGTTCAAATTTTGAGATAAATTTACAAGTAGGGTAGTTTACACATCCCCAAAAAGGACCTCTACGAGAGTTTTTAAGAGCTATTTCCCCTCCACATTCAGGACATGGTGTTTTACTTATTTTTGTTTCTATGTCCATGCTTTTAGTGTTTTTACATTTAGGGTAGCCACTGCAAGCTAAAAATTTACCATTTCGACCATTTTTAACCACCATCTCTTTGCCACATTTATCGCACTTTTCATCACTTGTTTCTATCTTTACTTCAACTTTGTTTCCATCTTCGTCCACTTGTTCTGTGTATTTACATTTTGGAAAACCACTACAAGCTATAAAGTTTCCAAATCTTCCACTTCTTAAAAGTAGTTCTGAATTACATTTAGGACAGTTTCTACCAAGTGGTTTAGCAAGTTTTAGGCTTACTATCTTCTCTTTTCCCTCTGCTATTTGCTCCATAAAAGGGAAGTAAAAGTCACTTAGTAGTTTTTGCCAATCATTTTTACCCTCAGATACTTCATCTAGTTTTTCTTCCATGTTCGCAGTAAAGCTTATATCTACTATGTTTGCAAAATGTTTCTCTAGCATCTCTGTTACAGTAAAAGCCATCTCTGTAGGTATGATCTGTTTTTTCTCTATAGTTACATAGGTACGACCACTAAGTGTTGCTATAGTTGGTGCATAAGTTGATGGTCTTCCCACCCCTTCTGATTCTAGTTTTTTGATAAGAGATGCTTCAGAGTATCTTGCAGGTGGCTCTGTGAAGTGTTGTTCAGGTTTTATGCTTTGTATCTCAGCCTTGTCCCCCTCTTTTAGAGTTGGAAGAAGTTTATCTTTGTCTTCTGTACCTGTTAGTGCATAAAAACCATCAAACATAAGTTTTCTTCCACTAGCTCTGTATTCATTCTCTTTACCACTAAAGATGATACTTTGTTGCTCAAATATAGCATCATTCATCTGACAAGCCATAAATCTTTCATATATAAGACGATAAAGTTTTATCTCATCAGCTTTTAAAAACTTTTGAGCAACTTCTGGAGTAAAGTTTAGCATAGTTGGACGGATAGCTTCGTGAGCTTCTTGTGCACCTTTTGATTTTTTAGTGTAAACTTTTGGATTTTCTGGAAGGTATTTTTCTCCAAAACGGTTTTGTATAACACCACGAACTGCATAAACTGCTTCATTTGCAAGGTTTAGTGAGTCTGTTCTCATATATGTTATAACCCCACTTGTACCATCAGGTGTTTTTACACCCTCATAGAGAGTTTGAGCTACCATCATAGTTTTTTTAGGAGTAAATCCAAGTTTAGATGATGCAGTTTGTTGAAGTGTTGAGGTCATAAAAGGTGGAGGTGTTGAGCTTTTTCTTTTTTTTGTTTCTATCTTAGATATAACAAAGTTGTCTGCTTTTATGCTTTTTGTTATAAGCTCGGCATCATTTTTGTTTTCGATAGATAGTTTTGAGAGTTTATCCCCCATATGTGAGATAAGCACTGCATCTATATCTTTTTTAAACACAGTATCGATAGACCAGTATTCAACAGGTACAAAAGCCTTTATCTCTCTTTCTCTCTCAACTACAAGTTTAAGAGTTGAACTCTGAACACGACCTCCACTAAGCCCTTTTTGAATTTTTGAGCTTAAAAGGGGAGATAGTTTATATCCAACAACACGGTCAAGTATACGACGAGCTTGTTGAGCATTTACCATATCCATATCTATCTTTCTTGCAGATTCAAGTGCGTGTTTTATAGCAGATTTTGTTATCTCATGAAATACGATTCTAGGTAATTCCTCTGGATCTTTTTTTATAGCATGAGCTATATGCCACCCTATAGCTTCCCCCTCACGATCCTCATCGGTCGCGATATAGATAGTATCTGCTTTTTTAGCTTTTTCTTTTATCTCTTTGACAGTTGGAGCATTTTCTTTTGCAACAGAGTAGGTTGGTATGAGGTGTTTAGTCTCCTCATCAACAGTGATACCAAAACGAGATTTTGGTAAATCTCTGATGTGTCCTTTAGAGGCAATAACCTCATAACCTTTACCCAAAAAGTTTTTTATAGTCCTAGCTTTTGCAGGTGACTCAACGATGATTAACTTCAAATAGTTTTCCTATATATAGTATAGTGATGATTTTTAATTGTGGAAGTGTAGCTAAAAAAGATTAAATTAGAAAATTTTCATAAATTTTGTAAAAAAATTAAAGTTATTTTTTTGAGTGTCGATTTAGTTTACATCTAAAGGCAAGGAAGCCTTAAAGATAAAACAAAAAACACAAAGAGCGAAAGGCTCTTCCATACAAAAGGATTTATTATGGGTTTTAGAATTAACACAAATATAGGTGCTATGAATGCACACCGTAACTCAGTTCAAACTAACTTAAGACTTGACAAAAGTTTACAAGCGTTAAGTTCAGGTTTAAGAATCAATACAGCTGCTGATGATGCATCTGGTCTTGCTATTGCAAATAGTCTTCGTTCTCAAGCAAATGGTCTTGGTCAAGCTATAGCAAATGCAAATGATGGTGTTGGTGTAATGCAAACAGCTGATGGTGCTTTAGATGAGTATGAAAACATCATTAACACTATAAGAACTAAATCTATCCAAGCTGCATCTGATGGTCAAAATGCTGATTCTCGTTCTGCTATTCAAAATGATATCAATAAACTACTAGAAGAAGCACAAAATATTGCTACTACTACACAGTTTAATGGTCAAAAACTTCTTGATGGTACATATACTGATAAAGCTTTTCACATTGGTGCTTATGCAAATGAAACAGTAAATGTTAGTATTAATAATGCTCAGACTACATCTATAGGTGCTTATGCACAAACTACAGGTGATGTAACTACAGGTGATTTAGCAGCTGGTGATTTACTAATCAATGGTCAAGATGTGGGTATTGCAACGATTGATGCAAAAGACCAAGCTAGAGCTATCAATAGTATTAGCACAACTACTGGTGTAACTGCTACTGCTAAAACATCAACTGCTGATGCTGCAACTGCTACAACTGCTGTTGCTGGTGGTGATATTGCTGATGGTGAAGTTACTATTAATGGTATTTCTATTGGTACACTTGATGGTGTAAATGCAAATGATGCTGATGGTAGATTAACTAGAGCTATCAATGCAATCGCTGATCAAACTGGTGTAACTGCTACTTTAGCAGCTGGTATAATCACTTTAGAAGCTAATGATGGTAGAGATATTACTGTTTCAGATACTTCAACTGGTTCTGTAACAGGTTTAGCTTCAGAAACTACACATGGTAAAATATCTTTAGAGTCTGATAACGCTATAGTAATCGCTGGTACAGCTCCTGGTGATGCTGGATTTACTGCTGGTACAATCGCTTTAACTGGTAATGCAGCTGGTGCTGATGTTTCTACTCGTGAAAATGCTGAAGATACTATTAAAATAATGGATCACGCTTTAAAACAACTTGATGCAATCCGTTCAGAGATAGGTTCTTCACAAAATCAACTTGAATCAACTGTTAGAAATATCTCAGTTACTCAAGTAAATGTTGCAGCTGCAGAATCACAAATTCGTGATGTTGACTTCGCTGCAGAGAGTGCAAACTTCTCAAAACAAAACATCTTAGCTCAATCAGGCTCTTATGCTATGAGTCAAGCTAATGCTGTTCAACAAAATGTAATGCGTCTACTTCAGTAGATGCTCTAAGAGCTTTTTAGCTCTTTTACATTTTTATACAAGGGTTTTTTCCCTTGTATAGTTTACTTTCTTTTTAAAAGCATCTCAAAATCACCAGAACTATAAAGAGCTAATTTTTTACTTTGCTTATTCATAAGTTCTTTTGAAAACCCCCGTTTAGAAAATAAGACTACTTGTGTAGGTATTAAACCTAGTTTTTTACATTTATCTTGAAGTTTATGAAGTTCACTTTTGTTTACTTGATGGTTTGTCCATTTACATTCTCCGACATATATCTTTCCATCATCTGTTAATGTTAGTATATCTATCTCCATTTTTGCATCCCAGTAACTTCCTGAACTGAGTATCTGAGCATCTCGTAAGTTGTAGTTTAGTAGTATTTCTGAGAGTTCTTCAAAAACTAAACTTGTATAACTATTTTGTTTGTTTTTTATATCTTTAAAAAAGTTTGTGTAATTTTTATCTTTTATCTCTTTTATGTGTGGATATACAAAATAAAACCAAAATCTTATAAAAGGGTAGGTAAATAAAACTTTGTGTGAGATTCTATCTTTTGATTTTCCCTCTCTTGAGTATTCTATCTGTATGAGCCCTTTTTGTTGAAGAAAGTTTAAAGCACCTCCACCATTTCCATTGTTCAAACCAGCTCTGTTAAATGCAGAGAAAATCCTTCTGTCCCCTATAGCTAAGGCTCTTAAAAGTCTTTGGTGGTCTTTGTTTTCATGGGTTAATTGGTTTATATTATGTTCTAGTGTATTAAAATTTTCAAGTATGAACTCTTTTATCAGAAACTCTATATTTTTAGTTGTATCTATCTCTAAGTCAAGACCACCAAATACAGAAAAGTATTCTATTTGTATCTCCATATCATCAGGATAGTTTTTAAAATAAAATGCCCGAAATTCTTCTAAAAGTTTTATGTTTGTCATTAGTAGTATTTTAGCATAATGAATTTTAAGATATAATTGCAAAAAAATTACGGAGAAGTAAAATGGCACAAGTTCCTGCAGATGTTGGATGTTTAAATGAAAAATGTATAGCTAAAGATGATTGTCAAAGACAAGTTATAGCTAAAAATGGTACTGCTAGAGAGATTCAAGAGTTTGGTGGTAGTGAAGTTAAAAAATGTGGAAAATTTATACAAAAATAGATGCGATACATAGCTTTATTTTTTATCTTGATTTTTAGTGCTTGTAGCACTAAAAATTATGAGATTACACAAACAAAAATCATAATTATAAAATCCCCAAAATTAAAATTTGCAGATGTTGGCTATATCCGTAACTCGGATAACTCTATAGAACTAGAGCTATTTAGTGCTGGAAAAGTGGTAGAGAAGATAACTATAAATCATCTTATTTGTACAACAAAAGGTTGCATGAGTAAAGGTGGTTTTAACCAAGAGTATTTAGATGCATCATATCCAAAAGATATGCTTCAAAACATACTTTTAGCAAAAAGTATATATGAGTCTAAAAATATGCAAAAAACAAAAGATGGGTTTGAGCAAAACATAAAAGATGAAAATGTAGATATAACATATAAAGTAAAACCAAAAATCATCTTTTTTAAAGATAGAAAAAATAAAATTATTTTAAAGATTAAGGACACTAAATGAGTAACAAATTTGTAGGTGCACATACAAGTGCAAGTGGTGGTGTTTTTAATGCAGTAACAAATGCACAAAAGATAGGTGCAAAAGCTTTTGCCCTTTTTACAAAAAATCAAAAAAGATGGGAAGCAAAACCATTAGATATAAAAGTGATAGATAAGTTTAAAAAAGCACTAGATGAGAGTGGAATTTTACCAAAACATGTACTTCCACACGATTCTTATCTTATTAACTTAGGTCACCCAGATGAGCAAAAACTTATAAAGAGTCGTATGGCATTTATAGATGAGTTACAAAGGTGTGAGCAGTTAGGATTAGATAGACTAAACTTTCACCCTGGAAGTCATCTAAAAGAGATAAGTGAAGATGAGTGTTTAACTAAGATTTCAGAGTCTATAAACATAGCACTTGATAAAACTAAAGGTGTAAAAGCAGTCATAGAAAATACAGCAGGGCAGGGAAGTAACCTTGGTTATAAGTTTGAACATCTAGCTCAAATCATAGATAAAGTGGAAGATAAAAGTCGCATAGGTGTTTGTATAGATACTTGCCACCTTTTTGTATCTGGCTATGATATAAGAACAAGAGATGTTTATGATGCAACTTGGAGTGAGTTTGAAAAAGTGGTTGGATTTAACTACCTTATGGGGATGCATATAAATGATTCTAAACCACCACTTGGTTCAAAAAAAGATAGACACCACTCTATAGGTCAAGGTGAGATAGGTTTAGATGCATTCAGGTTTATTATGAATGATGATAGAATGGATGATATACCACTTATACTTGAAACCATAGATGATAGTATCTGGAGTGAAGAAATAGAGCTTTTATATTCACTCCAAGATTAAGTTTTAACTTCCTTTTTTAAAAATTAATTTTATATTTTATATTTTTTAGTTAAACTAGTTAGAATTTTTTAAAAGGAGTTGGTTTTGTTCAAATATATAAGAAAAAATTCTCTTTATATTGTTTTAATATCTTCATTTTTACTTCTGTCAGGTTGTGGTGAAGGTCGTAATGAAGGGGTAAATAGTATTCCTGATGGTAGCGCACAGTTAGATAATGCTACTGTTGTTGATAATGTAGCAGCATCTACAATGTTACTATATGTACAAGGTGCTATAGATGCTAATATCACAAATGCTTTTAGTACAAAGGCTATAAAGATTAGTTATAACACTATTAATCAAGATGGTACACCTATAACAGCTTCGGGGCTTTTAGTTATACCTACCCCAACAGATGCTTATAAAGATTATCTTGCTTCTATAGGAAAATCTTTTTCTGTTTCTATGATTTGTGATAATCATGGTACAATTTTTCTAAATTCTGATGCACCAACAAATGTTGAAAAGGCAAATGGTATTCCAGATTATCCACTTTCTATTGCTATGAGTGGTTATGCAGGTTTTGCTGCAATTTATCCAGATTATATAGGTTTTGGTGATTCTAGTGATGTAGCACACCCTTATATAATGAAAAAAGCAGCAGCTCGTGCATCTTTAGATATGATAAAAGCTAGTATGAAGTATATGGAAGATAATGGTGTGATTTTAAATAATCAACTATATATCACTGGTTACTCTGAAGGTGGTTATAATGCTATGGCATTAGCTCAGAGTGTAGAAAATGAACTTACAAATGTAAATCTAATGGGAATCGCTCCTATGGCTGGACCATATAATGTAGTTGATTTAGCAAATATAGAGATTAATGCTACACACCGTATGGCATTTCCTGCATTCTTAGCAGATTTGGCATATTCGTATTCAACTTATTATGATGATTTTAACTTGAGTGAAATAGCTGTACCTTATCCAGTTCAATTTGAAACTGCATTTAATGGAAATTACGATACTGTTCCTATTCATGTTATCTTGGGTTTAGCGAATGGTACAGATGATTATGGGTTTTATACACATACAGCAAATGAACTTTTTAAACAAACTTTTATAGATGACTATACTACAAACCTTAACTCTATAGCAAGAAATAGATTTGAAGAGAATAATCTTGATAATTGGACACCAAAAACTAGGATGAATTTAATTCAGTGTTTAGATGATGAGATAATCCCTTTTAGTGAATCAAGCAATGCTTATAACAAATTTAAAGAAAATGGTGCAGATGTGACACTTACTGGAATTCCAACAGCTTTATTGAAACAGCAACAAGATGCTACACACCCATTTGTTCATGCTAATTGTGGTTTTGAAGCGTATGGAGCAGCGATTAAATGGTTTGCAGCAATCAGAAATGGAGATATTAAATAATGAAAAATATAATAAAATTAACAACACTTTCTTTAGTAACTGCTACAGCTATCTATGCTGGTGGATATAAAATACCTGAAGTTTCTACAAATGGAGCAGCACTTAGTGCTGCAAATGTTGCTTGTTCTCATGGAGCAGATGCAGCATACTATAACCCTGCAAATATGATTTTTATGGAAGATGAGAATAATATAGAAGTAGATACTATGTTTATAAAACTTGATCCTGTTCATTTTCAGGGTAGTGGGGCTATGGCTGATGTATCTATAGATGCAGAATCAGAATTTTTTATCATTCCATCTACAAACTTTGTTTCTGCAAAACTAGGAGAAGCTAGAGTTGGTTTTAGTATGGTTGTTCCAGCTGGTTTAACTAAAAGATGGAATACCTCTCCTGCTCGTGATAAGGCACAAGAGTTTACACTTACAGTTATAGAGTTAAATCCAACTGTTGCTATCCCTATAAATGATAAGCTAGCAGTTGCATTTGGTTTTAGGGCAGTTTATTCAGAAGGTATAGTTAAAAGTTCTTCTATTGCATCTAGAGATATGGTGGGCGATAGTATAGATTTTGGTTATAATTTGGCTCTATCTTATAGGCCAACAGAAAACTTAAAATTTGGCTTGACATATCGTTCTAAAATTTCACTTAGTGAAGAGGGAAATGCAAAACTTTTTATCGGTAATGCTACTGTATATGATGGTGGAGCTAGTGTAAGTGTTCCTCTCCCTGCTAGTTTAAATGTTGCTATGGCTTATACATTTCCTACAAAAACAACAGTTGAATTTGCATATGAGAGAAATTTTTGGTCTGCATATAGTACACTTGATTTTAATTATGTAAGTGCTATACCTAATATTTTAGTACAACCAATGGATGACCCTATAACAAAAGGTTGGAAAGATACAAATGCATATAGATTAGGTATAACACAAGAGTTAGATAAGTTAACACTTATGGCAGGAGTTGTTATAGATGAATCACCGGTACCAGATGCTACACTTAGTTTTGAGCTTCCAGATTCAGATTCACTATCTGTATCTTTTGGTACTCGTTATCAGTTAACAGATAGTATAAACCTTGGTTTTTCAGCACTTTATTCTATGAGAGAAAGTAGAAGTGTTTCAAATGATGATATAACAGGAGAATTTTCAAACTCAAATGTTTTGATAATTTCTGCTGGACTTGGGTATAAATTTTAAGGATTTATTTGAAATTATTAGTTGATTTTTTAGAATCTAAAGATATAGAGAGCTCTCAAATATTTATGCAACTTAAATGTAGCATAGATGAGGCTCTAATACTTCAGTCTTTAGTAAAAAAATATGTTCATGCACAAGATGACACTTTAGTCTTTGAGCTTCTTAGTGAGCTTTACGATACTAAAACATTACAACATTTAGATCATCTAGTGGAGTTGAAA
Organism: Campylobacterota bacterium; assembly: GCA_013153755.1. The sequence goes on from JAADDU010000198.1 coordinate 12,536, forward strand.
ACTCTTTTAGAATTAGGTTGGATACACCAACAAAGTTTTACACCCTTAAAGATTTCAGAGCTAACACCATTAGAACTTTTAAACACTGCAGTTGGATTAACTCCATCTTTTTTAAAGCTTCTTCAAGATGGTGCATCCGATATAGAACTACCAGATATAAAACCATATACAGATCATCTTGAATATTTACAAGACCAGTTTTTTCGTATAGAACTTTATCAAAAGATGAGTAGCATAAGGCAAAATGTACACGAGCACTCTTTGGGGATAGATAGAGTTTTAAATAAGTTACAACTTTTAGAAAAACGGATAGAACAAAGAGTAGAACAAACTCAAGAAAAACTTGTTTTAGATAAATTTTTCAAACAAAAAAAGTTTCAAATAAAAGAAGAGGTTATCTTCTTGGCACTTCTTAGAGAGGAATATAGCTCTACAGAAGAATCTCTAAGGGAGATGAATGCACTCATAGACCTTATATCTTTTGATGAGTATGAAAGGATAAAAAATCGTTCCCTTTTAGAAGATGGTTCAAACCTTTTGAGTGATGGTATCATAGATTATGAAGAGATGCTAAACCCTTTTGGTAGTATTTCTAGAGCTTTTTATATAGTTGATGATGTCCTTCAAAGTATAATTCATCCACAAAAAAATAAAAAAGTAAAAAGGCTCAAACTAAATGCACTTGTACAAAATCAAGATATTTTTGAGCTTATAGATAGTGATACATCTCTAGAGGATGTTGTTTTAACAAAAGAAACTAAAGAAACTTTACAAAGACTTATGCGTCAAGTAGATAAAGATGTTATGAATCGCTTAGTGGAGTGGGGTATAAAAGATAAAAAAAGTGGTATAGATGCACGAATCATTTTTTATGGTCCTGCTGGAACAGGTAAAACTATGACAGCATACTCATTGGCAAAATCTCTAAAGAGACAAGTCTTGGCATTTGACTGTTCTAAAATACTTTCTATGTATGTTGGTGAGAGTGAAAAAAATGTACGAAAGATCTTTGATACTTTTTATGAGTTAAGTGAGAAGACAAAAAGTGAACCTATCTTACTTCTAAATGAAGCAGACCAATTTTTGGGAGCAAGAAGTAGTGGCATAACAAGTTCTGCAGATCAGATGCATAATCAGATGCAAAATATCTTTTTAGAACAGATTGAAAATTTTAGAGGTATGCTCATAGCAACAACAAATCTTTTAGAAAATATAGATAAAGCATTCTCAAGAAGATTTAACTATAAGATAGAGTTTAAAAAACCAGATAAGATGCAAAGGTGTAAGATATGGGAAAAAACACTTCCTTTAGAAGCTCCATACGAAGATGATTTTAATATAGAAGCACTCTCTGAGTATGCTTTAACAGGTGGACAGATAGACCTTATAGTAAAAAATACAGCGTACAAAGTTGCTCTTATGGATAAACCATTGTTTAAAACTAAAGATTTTATATGTGAGATACAAAGAGAAAAAGATGCAAATTTTGACAGTGAAAAATCTATGGGTTTTTTAATAAAATAAGTTTCTAAGTTAGCTTGTGTTAGATTTAGGTATGAATTTAATACAAAGGATTACAAATGCTATTGATTAGATATAGCTTATCATTACTCTTCTTTTCTTTTATCGTTCTATTTTCAGGATGTGGAGGTGGAGGAAGTAGTAGTGTAGTTATTACCCCCACAGTAACCTCAAATTTTGTGGATGATCCTGTTGAAAATCTTAATTTTACTTGTTCTTCTGGAACTACTGGCATAACAGATAAATCTGGTAAATATAGTTGTTGTGTTGGAGATAGTGTAATCTTTACTTTAGGTGCAACAACTCTAGGCCCTATAGATACTAGAACTGGTATGGTAACACCTTATGATGTATTTCCAACTAATATAAGAGCAGCAGTAAATTTAGCAACTCTTCTTCAGTCTTTAGATAATAATACGACAGATAGTATCATATCTCTTGATAATAATTTGCTAAGTATGTTAGGTGTTATAGATTTTACACTAGCACCGAGTGATTTTAAAACGGCTGTTGAAGCTATGCTTAATAAAAGTTTGATAGATGACACCCTTGCAAGAACAAATATGGATGCATCAATTAGAGCAAATGGTGGTACACCTCCAACACTTGGAAATCATATTCCAGTTGCTACAACTACAAGTTTAGATGCTATACAAGATACAAATTTAACAGGTTTTTTGGCTGGAATTGACATAGATGGAGATAGTGTTATTACCTATATAAAAGTATCAGACCCTAGTCACGGAACTTTAAATATCAATGCAGATGGAAGCTTTAGTTATATGCCAGATGCAAGCTATAATGGATTAGATAGTTTTAGCTATAAAGTTAATGATGGTACTGTAGATAGTGTGGCTGTTAGTGTAACTATTCATATATTAGATGTTGCAAATGGTACTGTACCTGTTAATGATAGTG
>JAADDU010000188.1 GCA_013153755.1 Campylobacterota bacterium
AAAGCTTATAATTTTATTAAACAAAATGATAGTATTTTTGCTCAAAAGATCTCTAAAACAGACAGATACAGGATAGAAAAATGGCATGAAATATACTTAAAAACAAACAAAATTGCTACTGAGTACTTTAAAAGTCATCCTCCACTGCCTGCAATAAAAAATATAAAAATTTATAATCTTGAGATAGATAAAAAAAGCTTAAAAGATAAAATATCTTTAAGAACAAAACTTATGATAGATCAAGGACTAGTTGAAGAGATATATTTTTTAGAAAAGAAATATGGTAGAGATCATACTGCTATGGGAGCTATAGGGATAAAGGAAACTTTAGCTTATCTTGATGGAAAGCTTGATCTTCAGGGATTAAAAGAGAGTATAAGCATACATACTGCACAACTTGCAAAAAGACAAATAACTTTTAATAAAACCCAATTTAAAGACAATATTTTTAATATAAACCCTAACTTAAATAAAAATATTAGTTTTTTTAGTTAACTTATCTTTCAAAAAAGTAAAATTTTTTTAAATTATTGTATTAAATTAAGTTTTTTTTAAACCATTTATGTGTATAGTGCCCATTATGAAAAAAAACTTAAATAAGGAAAGTAAGATGAAAAAGTTAGCTTTAGTCTCATTGATGGCATCGGTCTATCTTCTTGCTGCTGATAAGCCATATGAGCTAGGTGTAAATCTAGGGCTTACATCTATAAAAAACGAACCAAGTATAAAACTTAGAAACAGTACTATCGGTTTAAATCTCCAGCTAAATAACTACTATATTAAGCCAAGATTTGACTTTGAATATGTGGATATTTCCAGTAAAGAAAATGAAATACCTACATCATTGCTTAAAGTTTCCGCAAATGGAGTATATGAGTTTGCTCAAAATAGTAAAGTATATCCATATATTTTGGGTGGTTTGGGATATGAGTCTGTAACAGATGAAAGACCAGGATTTGAATCTCACCCGTTTGTACAAGGTGGTGGTGGTCTTGGTATCGGTATCACTGAAAACATCAAAGCTAAAGCAGAGTTAAAAGCTCTTCAGATCTTAGGTGGTGATGAAGAAAACAACGAGTTTATAGCTAGTGTTGGGGTGGCTATGCCGTTTGGTGATACAGCTCAACCAGTAGTAAAAAGAGAGATAGTAGATAGTGATGGTGACGGTGTTATGGATAGACTTGATAAATGTCCAAACACTCCAGCAGGCACTAGAGTAGATGGAAGTGGTTGTCCACTGCCAGAAACGGCTCCAGCACCGGTAGTTGAAGTTGCGGCTCCTGTTTCTTTTGATGAAAAAGAGTGTCCTATAAAGATAGATCTTCCAGATGAGGATAGAGATGGAGTAGAAGACAGTGTAGATCAGTGCCCTGGAACTCCATGTGACTTTAGTGTGGATAGTAAAGGTTGTCCTATAAAAGCGATACTAAGAATCCACTTTGCAACTGACAGTGCAAAGATAACACCATACAGTATGAAAAAAGTTAGAAAATTTGCTAGATTTTTGCTAGATCACAAAGGAAGCTTGGTTCATATCGTAGGACATACAGACAGCAGAGCAAGCGATGCTTACAATATGGTACTTTCTAAAAGAAGAGCAGATGCTGTAAAACAAGCTCTTATAGATCTTGGAGTTAGTGCAAGCAGACTTAGCACTGAGGGTAGAGGCGAAAGAGATCCTATAGCTTCAAATGCAACAGAACAAGGTAGAGCATTAAACAGAAGAATAGAAGTGACATTAACATATCCACAATATGTAGAGGGGAGATAAAGATGAACGGTTTACTAAAAACAACGATATATTCAGTAGCAACTTGTATACTACTTTTTAATTTACAAGGTTGTGGTCAAGATAGAGCAGGGATAAGTGCTTCTGAAGCAGGAAACTTAAATACAAATAGTATACCTGGTGGACGAACTATAAACTGCGGACCTGGAACTTCTGATGAGGATTGTGACTGGTTGCCAGATGATAAAGAGGGACCAAATGGTCTTTATCCAAATGCTATCCCTGGTGTACAAGATACTGATGGAGATGGTTTATCAGATGGTTGTGAGTACGGTGTAGTACAAGATGATCCTATTTGTGATAGAGTGAAAAACTTTGGTTTAACTGACCCAAATGATCCAGATACAGATGATGATGGTATAAATGATGGTGAAGAGGTAAAAAAAGCTTATCCAAATGGTTATACAAACCCTAAAAATCCAGATACAGATGGAGATGGACTATTAGATGGTGATGAGATTAAAGATATAAGCCCGACTTTTCCTGATTATTCAAAATATACTACTGATCCTACAGATCCTGATAGTGATGGGGATAAGCTAAGTGATGGGTATGAAGCAAGAGTGAGTAAAACAAACCCTGAAAAAGGTTTTGAGGATACTGATCATGATGGTGTAACTGATGGTGTAGAAGTTTGTGGAACATATAGCTATAGTGTTACAAGAGATTCTGATGGTAAAATAATAAAAGTAAATCAAGATATAAGTATTGATGAAGTAGATGCTAATAATTTTTATGATGATGTATTAGTTGAACTTATAAATTTTGATGATAGAAAAGGTTGTTCAACTCCTGCAAATCATAACAGACAAGATACACCAAATGTTATAGATGCATTAGATCCTACAAATGATAGTGATGGTGACGGAAGACCAAATATGAAAGAAAAAGAAACAGCAAATGATCCTTTATTTGCAGGTAAATGCTTTGATCAAACTGAAAGCTCAACTTGTGTAGAAGAAGATATCGCAAATAAAGCTTACTATCCTTGGATAACTCAAACTCCTACAGGAAAAGAGATGGTTGCAAAAGGATTTGTTTATGTTCCAAAATCCAATAGTAAAGGTTTTTGGATAAGCAAATATGAAGCTGTCAATAACAGTGCTCAAGATGGTATAAAAGATTATTCAAATGATGGTGATAAAGTTGATGGTAAAGAGATAACTGTAGCAAGTGATTGGGTTATAGCTAGTAGAGAAACTCTAAACTTACCACTAAGTGTTGATCTTCCTACAGATACTCAGTATAGAGAACTGTTTGCAGTAAAAACAGGCAGTGTTAGTAACTACTGTATAACAATCAAAAATAGTGTAGGTGATACAAATATGCCTATAAATGCTACTGATACTGTATGTAACTTAAGAAATGGTGGATATGAGTACTATAAGTTAAATGGTAAATTTATAGATGAGAGTTC
>JAADDU010000110.1 GCA_013153755.1 Campylobacterota bacterium
AATAATGAAAAAAAGTAAATTTTTACTTCTAGAAGATGCACTAAAGAGTATAAATTTAAAGTTAGTTAAAGATTATAAACAGATAAAAAGTATAGATTTAAAGATAACTAAACCATCTATTTTACCCGATTGTGTAGTAAGTGTGAGCGATACCTATAAAAGAGATTCTTAATTCAAAGTTAAAATTTTATTAAAAAAAATTGAAAAAAACTTTAAAGTTACCTAAATTATGCTATGATTCCGAAAATTATTTCTAAACTAGGACAAAATTAATGCGTATTCTTATTATAGAAGATGAAGTAACATTAAACAAAATGCTTGCTGAGGGACTAAAAGAATTTGGTTACCAAAGTGATGTAGTAGAAACTCTTAAAGATGGAGAATACTACTTAGATATTCGTAACTATGATTTAGTTCTTATGGACTGGATGCTTCCAGATGGAAACTCTGTTGACATTATTGGAGATATTAAAACAAATACTCCTAAAACTGTTGTAGTTGTTTTATCTGCAAGAGATGATAATGAGAGTGAGATAGAAGCTCTAAGAGCTGGTGCTGATGACTATATAAGAAAACCTTTTGACTTTGATGTTCTTATAGCTCGTTTAGAAGCTCGTTTAAGATTTGGTGGTTCAAATATAATCGAGATAGAAGATTTAACTATCAACCCTGAAGAGGAAAAAATCACTTATAAAGAAAATGAGATAGAGTTAAAAGGTAAACCTTTTGAAGTTCTTACTCACTTAGCTCGTCACCGTGACCAAATCGTATCTAAAGAGCAACTTTTAGATGCAATCTGGGAAGAGCCAGAACTTGTAACTCCTAATGTTATAGAGGTTGCTATAAACCAAATCAGACAAAAAATGGACAAACCTTTAAATATAACAACAATAGAGACTGTTCGTCGTCGTGGTTACCGTTTTTGTTTTCCAAAAGAGATAAACTAAAACACATAATTTAGACTGCCCTTCTTTTAAGGGTTAGTCACTATGGATATAAATATGTTCTCAAAAAAAAGTATCAGAAGAAACTTTTTATTTAAACTTATCTTCGCTTCTATCTCACTAATCCTTATCTTTTCATCTTTTTTATATCTTTATATAGAAAATTCAATCTACGAAGACAAACATCAAGAGCTACTACAATATGCAAGAAATATAGCAAACAATAAGTCTATATTTGAAGTAGATGCAGATACACAAGATATGTTTCTTGGTATAGAAGTTGAAATCATAAAAATAAAAAAACTAAATAAAGATATAGACTTATATGAGAGTACAAAAGGGAAAAGAAATTACCTAACCTTATTGTATCCATTTAATCTAAAAGAAAAAAATTATCTAAAAATTACAAAAGAGATAACTTATACAAAAAAACTTTTAGCTAAAATACTCCAATATATCTTTGTCATAAATATGGTTGGATTTGTACTTGTTATTTTTTATGCTATTGCTCTTTCTAAGATGCTTATAGTGCCTATAAAAACGATAAGTTCAAGACTATCGAACATGAATGAGCATCTCATAAAGCCCATACATACAAAAGAACTTCCTGAAGAATTTGAGCCGCTTGGTAGCACTATAAATCATCTCATACTAAGAATTCAAAACTTTGTAAAGTACCAAAAAGAACTTTTTATAGGAACTGCACACGAATTAAAAACTCCACTAGCAGTTATAAAACTAAAAAATCAAGTTACTCTTTTAAAAAAAAGAACTCCAGAAGAATATATAGATGCACTAAAAACGACAAATAAAACCATAGATGAGATGAATATCATAGTCTCAAATATCTTAAAAATAGGTCGTCAAGAGGGCGCTCAACTTGAAAAACCCATAGAAGTTGATATTATAAGTATACTTAGAGAAAAAGCTAATGATTTTAAACTACTAGCTGAGAATGAAGGTAAAAAGATAGACATATCTTTTGAACCAGATGGTTTTATGGCTACTATACAAGTATCTTTACTAAATCAAATCATACAAAACTTTTTACAAAATGCACTAAAATTTACACAAAAAGGTAAAACTGTAACCCTAAAGAGTTCACAAAATGAATATGGATTACTTATAGAAGTTATCGATGAAGGTTGTGGGATCGATGAGAGTATGGACTTCTTTGCACCATTTAAAAGGCAAGGCGATAAATCAGGTGTTGGGCTTGGCTTATTTTTAGCAAAAAGTGCAGCAGATGCTCTAAGTGCTAAAATAAAATTACAAAATAGAGAAGATGGTGTTAGTGGAACTATCGCATCTCTTGAAATTAGCTCTAAATTATCTTGCATACTGCCAAAAAGATAAGTGTTTAAAATAATCTAAAGCTATAATTTGATATAAATCGGGCATATAAAATAACAGAAGGTTTTTTTTAATGGCTTTACTAATAAATAATGAGTGTATAGCATGTGATGCTTGTAGAGAAGAGTGTCCAACTACTGCCATAGAAGAAGGCGATCCTATCTACTTTATAGACCCAGATAGATGTATAGAATGTGTAAGTGTTTATGATGAACCTGCTTGTATATCAGTTTGTCCTGTTGATTGTATTGTTTTAGATAAAGACAATGTAGAAAGTATCGCAGAACTTCAATTTAAGTATAAAAATCTTCAAGACGAAGAATAGTTCTTAATTATGGCAAAACGGGTAGCAGTTATTGATATTGGTTCAAATTCTGCTAGATTAGTAGTTTATGAAAAAACTTCTCGCTTTGCTTTTCACCTCCTAAATGAATCTAAAAGTAGAGTTAGACTCTCTGAAGATATATATCAAAATGATGGTAATCTCCAAGAGATACCAATGCAAAGAACCATAGATGCACTAAAAGATTTTTTATGTGTTATAGCATCATATAAAGCTAGAAAAACTTTATGTGTAGCCACATCAGCACTTAGAGATGCCCCAAATAAAAAGATATTTATCCAAAGAGTTAAAAAAGAGCTAAAACTAGATATAAAAGTCATAGATGGAACCAAAGAAGCTTATCTTGGTGCTATAGCTTGTGCTAACTTACTCCCAAAACTTTCTAATGCACTATGTATAGATATAGGTGGTGGTTCTACTGAAATATCTATCATAGATGATAAAAATATAAACAACAATATATCTGTAAAATTAGGTACTGTAAGATTAAAAGAACTTTATTTTGATAAAAATAAGATAGATGATGCCATAGAGTATATAGACTCAAAACTAACCT
>JAADDU010000203.1 GCA_013153755.1 Campylobacterota bacterium
AGATAAAAAGTTATATAAAAAAGCACTTTTGAAACAAAGAGCAAATACAAATAAATCTATAGATACATTAAAAAAATCATTAGATATCAAAAATAGTGCAGTTTTTTCACCTCTTTTAAAATTATTTGGTAGTGATAATTTATTGGATGAGAATAAATATAATCAACTAGTAAGTAATCTACCTAAAATCAATAGTTTTAGAAAAGCAGTTGATTCTAAAGAACCAGACTTTAGAGAGATATTTTTTGAAAAATATACAAAACAGGGTACATCACCTATATTGTCAAATATTGAACAACTTCGTAATCTAACTATTAATACAGAGATAGCTTCATTGATATCTACATTGATGGATGCTGCATCAGCAAAAGAAAATAGTGGATTAGAGAGAGGATTTGTATCATACTATATATCAAAAAAAGCTGCGATGAGTTTTGATGAGATTTCATTATGGGATAGTTTTAAAACAAAATCAAACAGCTTCAGTGTAGAGGATATATCAGATCCTGTACTAAAAAAAGATGTATTGAAGATATTTAATAACCCTAAAAATAAAGAATTGTTAGATACTTTAAAAGAGACTTCATCATCTATACAAACAGATATTGGTAATGGTGATTATGCAGATGATGCTATAGATTGGTTTACACTACAAACTAAAAAAATATCTATACTATCAAAAGCTGAACTTTTAGTAGCTCATAAATTATGGCAAATTAGTGATGATTATCTAACTACTCAGATTATCTTGCTTTCTATCGCATCTGTTATTTTGATTTTGAGTTTATTCCTTGCATATATGGGATATCATACAACATTAGATATATCAAGAAATATTCAAGAGCTTGAAGATGTTCTTAATAAAGCAGTTGAAGATATTAAAAATAGTGAACATTATCTTGTATCTGACCTAGAGATGATTGAAAATATTGAGCTTGATACACATGAAGGGACAAAAGAAGCTTACCGTTTCTTGGAAAACTTAGTTGATAGAGCCAAAGAAGATAAAATTATAGCTCTTCAAGCAAATGAAGCCAAATCTCTATTCTTGGCAAATATGTCGCATGAGATTAGAACACCACTTAATGGTATCGTTGGATTTACTGAGATTTTAAGAAGTACAGACCTAAATCAAGAGCAACAAGAATTCTTAAATATTATAGAAAAAAGTTCGGAGAACCTTCTTAATATTATCAATAATATTCTTGACCTTTCTAAAATTGAAAGTAATAAAATCGAAATTGAAAATATCATTTTTGATAGTGTTACTGAGTTTGAAAGTGCTGTTGAGACTTATGCTGTTGCTGCAGCTGAGAAAAATATAGACTTAAACTTCTATATGGATCCTACAATTAGTCCAAAACTAAAAGGTGATCCTACTAAACTTAAAGAGATTTTGATTAACCTTCTTAGTAATGCTATTAAGTTTACAAACTATGGTGGAGAGATTAGTCTTGAAGTTAAAAAAGTAGATGATGATGCACAAAATCTTATATATTTTGCAGTATCTGACAATGGTATAGGTATGACAAAAGAGCAACAATCTCGTATCTTTGATGCTTTCTCACAAGCTGATATCTCTGTAACTAGAAAGTATGGTGGTACAGGTCTTGGTCTTACAATTTCAAGTCAGTTTGTTGAATTGATGGGTGGTAAACTAGAACTTACTAGTGCTAAAGATCAAGGTACAACATTCTACTTTACGATACCACTTGAAGAGATTGTTTCAACTGAGCCTAATTATACACATGCATTTAGTGAACTTACTATCGGTAAATATGAGCAAGATATTCCTACAAAGCTTGACTCTTATCTATCTAAGTACTTCAGTTACTTTGGACCAGATGTTAAATATTTCCATAGTGTATCTGAACTTAAAGAATTGAATGAACTTGATTTGTGTAAAAACTATTGGGTAGATATAGATAAAGCAAAATCCAATATAATGGAAGCTTTAAAAAATCTGGATAAAAGTAAAGTAGTTGTAATAGCAAATGTTACAAGTAAATCTAAGATAGAGTCGCTTAATCTAGATCAAAACAATATCATCTATAAACCTGTAACATTAACTAAACTAAAAGCAATCTTCCAACATAGTATGGAGGAAGGACCAAAGGTTGAAGTTGCAACAGATACAATTGCTACACAATTTGATGCTAAGATATTGGTGACTGAAGATAATGTTATAAACCAAAAACTTATCAGTAGAATCTTGCAAGAACATGGTATAACTGTCGATATAGCAAACAATGGTCTTGAGTCATTTGAAAAAAGAAGAAACAATGATGATTATGATTTGATCTTTATGGATATCCAAATGCCTGTTATGGATGGTATTGAAGCTACTCATGAGATACTTGATTATGAGGAAGATGAAGAAGTACCTCATATCCCTATAGTAGCATTGACAGCCAATGCTCTAAAAGGTGATAGAGAGAGATTTATGAATGAGGGTATGGATGAGTATATCACTAAGCCAATAGAAACTAGTGAGCTACTTTATATACTCAATAAATTCTTATCTCATAAAGCTAAAAAAGAAGAGAGTGTAAAAGAGACTGTCGAAAAACAAAAAACTGTGGAGCCTAAAGCTGAAGATACTTTGGTTGTACAAGAACCAAAAAATGATACAAAAGCAACAAATAGTAACAAAGAGATTCTGATTGCGAAGAAATTTCAGATTGAAGCTAGGGTTTTGAGTAAGATTATAGATAACTTAGGATATAAATACACTAATTTATCTGATGTAAGCAATATCAAATCGGAGCTTGATAGTGGAAAATACGATATTGTATTTGCAGATAGTGATCTAATTGATAGTGGAATGAAAGAGTCTTATAAAGATATAGCTATCATCACTGAAGCAAATTCTAAAGATAAGATAGAAGAACTGATTAATAAATATAGAGGATAAGAGTATGGCACTAAAAGTACTAATTGTAGATGATGATTTTATCAATAGAAAGTTGTTGCAAACTTTATTAAAGAAACATCCTGATGTAGTAGAGACAACAGAAGCAGAAAATGGATCAGATGCTTTAGAGAAACTAAAAAATGATCCAAGTATCAACTTGGTACTTCTTGATATAATGATGCCTATTGTTGATGGGATAGAGTTTTTGAAAATCTTTAGATCAGATATGGCAAATTCTCATATTCCTGTTATAGTTTTA